>CAZEMW010000275.1:0-5681 GCA_964513105.1 uncultured Fibrobacterota bacterium | reverse complement strand
GAGGTAGTACGAGAGGCTCGGGGGTGCTGTGGACCACCTTCGATGGATGCCTTTATCACATGAGGCGTGGCGTATTCCTCAGGTGTTCGATCCCATCGAGTGTATTGATCTTCGCAGTACCGTGCGATATCCTCCACCAACCCGAGGTCTTTTCGTTCGGCGGGAGCGTAGTCGAGCAGGTAGCGAACCAGGAAGGTCGCCTCTTTCGGCGAGCGCGCGGATTTGGCTTGTCCCAAACCATGTCCCGGCTGATAGCGCCACCAGAAATCATGCAGGGAATGTGTCTCGAGCCAGGTCCAGGCCTTGTTTTCGACATCGATAAACTCGTTGGTGCCGACATCGACCCTCAGTTTACCAAGGAAATAAACCACGGCCGACGGATCGAAATCGACAATTGCTTCACCACCGTGCGCGTGGGTGCCGTCACTCATGACTCCTTCAAGATCGGTAAACGACCACGTCCCGTTCGGACGCTGAACTTCTCGCAGGCCGCGTGCTACCTTAACGGCTTTATCGCGCCAGATATCGTTTCCGGTTTCTTCGTACAGTTCAAGATATGATACCCCGCAGAGAAACTGGTGGAATGTCACACGATCGGCTTGCGTCGCACCGAAATGTAACCGGTTACGTGAACTTCTGAGTAAGCCATATCCGCTGTGCTCGGCCATTCGACGAGCAAAGGCGGCTTCTCGAGGGTCGTCGGTCACTTTGCTCAGTCTGAGCATCGCCTGGATAGCCGCGGGGCAGAACTGAGCACTGCGGTCGGCGTGGGCGCCGCCCTGGTCTCTGAATGACAATTGAGCAATTTCCGATTGCCAAAATACCAACTGTACATGGTTCTTCAGCCATCTCAGATAAAAAAGAAGACGCTGCTTTGCATTCCCGTTGTCCGGCAGATACGGGCCTGCAAACGGCTTCTTCTTCACAAAGCTTCGTTCGCGAATCGTATCGTTTACAACCGAATTGTCCGCGTCGTAGGCGGTGACCCGCAAGGTGTGATGTTTGTGAGATGCCGGCACTTGGTCCCAGTGTTCCTCAAGCGATGTCCACGACTCGGTATCTTCGAACGAAATCTGTTCTCCTTCAGCAGTCTGCAAACGATATTCATACCGCACCGCGCCCTCGGCGGGAGGGAACTCAAATGCTGGTGCATAGATGAATTTTTCCGGGGGGATGGTCAAGTAGGGTATTCGAAGAGAATCGCTTTGCACGCCGCGACCGGTAAGTGTGTACTGCAGAGACGGGCTGGTCCAGAATGGACGACTGCCCGGTATGCCGGGGCGCACGGCGGTGTTATACTCAGCACGGGCATCAGCCGCAAGATCATCATCGATAGCGGGTGTTCCCGCAAACAGACCGTCGTTCAAAGACGATTGAATATCGAAGAATTCTCCTTCTTTCGGGATTATTTGTCCCCACAAGTCACTGCTCTTTGATTTCCCGTCCACCGAGGCATTGTACTCGCCGGAGATGAATCCCAGCTCATCAATATCCCCCGATACCGTGACCTGAATGCCGCCGATATGGTCCTGAGTGATACGCGGGTCCGAATTGAGCGAAATGGTAATCGATCCGCTCAGTCGTGAATCCGTCACCTCCAATCCGGATACGTCCGCCGTATGGCGTCGACGGTTGTACATCGGAGCGAGAGCGTATCCGGATTGGAATGCACCCGATTTCGATTCGGCACGAACGTTACAGTCCCGCTGGAACTTATCGCCCAACGGGAGAATGTCCGGGAAGCTGAGAGTGTAGACGCCGTTTTCGGGATCCGGCTCTGGAGGAGGTGACGCCAGGATTCCCGCAAACCTTCCTTCCCATGACTGCCCCTCGGTCTCGACATTCGTTGTTCCGATGATTCTGTTTCCCACTGCAACTCCATTGAGTTGGTAATCGTAAGTCTGTGTGCGACCGTCGAAAGTAGCTTCAGCGGAGAATTGTGCCTGAAACACGGAATCCTTGAAATTCAGGGACAGTGAAGCTACGGGGAAGCGCATCTCTTGTGAGGCGCCGAGACCGCCGGTGTTGAGGCGTACTATGTACGTCGGATAATGATATGCCTTGTGAAACAGGCCATGATTGAATGATTTGTCGAGGATTTCTCCGTTTTCAGCGGTGACCTGGAGCAACGGCCGCGGGACTCTGTCTTCCGCAAATGCGCCTTCCAGCCATATATCGAACTGCTTTTTCGAAGGTGTTTGGGGTATTGGCATCAACTCACCGCGAATCCCCGCAGAAGCGGAATTCCCGTCGAATTCGCCGGCATAGGAACCGCTAATTATGTCATCGTCGGCCGAACAATCGATCGTATAGGTTCCCTGATAGGTCTTCTGGTTTTTATAGGTCACTTCCCGGAAATAGGTGAGTCCCAAATCACCCGTGAGCTTCGCATCGGTGTAATCGAGACCGGAAATATCTATCTCATGCACCGATTGGCTGATACTCATTGCCGTTGCGTATCCGGCGCGAGGGTTGCCGTTCTTGACCTCTATCCACACCTGAAGTTCTTCTTCGTCTTCAGCGGCTCTGGAGAGCCTCATGGCCCATACGGCATCGTCCGGAGTGGTCTGGGCTCGAAGGCCCAGGGAAATAACTGCAATTACTGTTAGGAAAACCTTGTGCAGGTTTCCCCCACCGAGTTTGAGCGGATTGCTCATACTTTGCTCCTCTTCGCTATTTGCTCGTTATGGGAGTCTCTCAGAGTAGAGTTGTCTGCCGCGTACGGAATCGCGCATTCATCGTATGTGGTAAGCTATCCAAGTAGAATCCTCCAATGCTCAACATTGTAGTACTCTGTTATCCATACATATTAACCCGAACGGGACGGTTCTGCGTTCGGAAGCACAATGAATGAACTCTTCGCTCGAAATGTGATAGGGTAACTATATTAGGCCTGTCCGAAAACCCCATTCGGCGTGTCGACCGGCTGCCAAAGCGCTTGGCCGACACACCAAAGCGGGTTTCCGGATAGACACTATATTATTGAGGTGCTTATTCAGCGGCGAGATGAGTTCAGTCATTTTTCAGGTCTGTAGTGGAGAAGCTTTTGGGTGGAAGATACCGAACATGGTTCACATGGTGGGCGGTTGGTGCACTTGCCTTTGCCGTGGCTTTTGTGATAGGTGGTTGCGGGGAAGATAAAAAACTTGCCCCGCAATCCAATGAAGAGGTGGAAACGCCGTTCAGGGAATTCGGTGAATCCACGATGTATTTCTATGACGGTGATATGGTCCAGTTTATCCTGGATACCGATTACATGCGTCAGGGCATGAGCGATACGGCTCGGATGGTCTTTGCACCGGTAGATTTGGACGTCTATGACTCGACCGGCGAGAAGGTCTCTCGGATTCTGGCCGATTCGGGTAGGACGTCGACCGGTCGGGATGAGTTCTACGTTTGGGGGAATGTCCACGTGAAGCGGCGGGACAATTTGGTTATTCGCAGCGAATCACTTGAGTGGAACAGGGAATCGCAACGCGTGACCTCCGATGATCATGTCGAAATCCAGCATCCCAGTGGTGACGTGCTTCGGGGTAGAGGTCTGGATGCGACCGAAACATTTTCTTCATTCACTTTCACCAAGGGCGCAAGCGGCGAATTTCCGAATTTCAAGGAACGCGCAGAATCGGATGAGGGGTTTTAGTGAGCGAATTTGCAGTATTCCAGAGGCGGTTTTCAGCTCCGGCCGTGGCAAAGGGGTGGGTGCGGAGTTCAGGACATGTTTTTTTGTTTTTGTGCCTGATACTGGTGCTCACGCCTTTTTCATCGTCGGCCGAGTCTTCTCCGCTTGTGCTGGTTAACGCCGATTACAACGAAAATCAGTTCTCCGGCGGTACCCTCAAGAGCATTCTGGTGGGGAATGTTCATTTCCGCTACGAGGACGCCGAGATTTATGCCGATAAGGCAACCTGGTATCGTGGGAAAGGAATTGCCCGGTTTCATAACGATGTAAAAATCGTTCGCCCGAACCAGACTCTCACCTGCAATTCGATGGAAATCCGCAGATCGGAGGACAGAATCTACGGAAAAGGAAATATCGATTTTCTGGACGACGGTCGGCGGGTGCGAATCCTGGCCGAGCGAGGCTGGTTTGATATGGAAAAACAGTACCTGTACCTCGACAAAGAACCGCGCTTTTTCCGATATGACAGTCTTGCCGGCGACACGATGGAGATCATTTCCGAAACCATGGAATACAGTGATTCCACAAGAATTGCCACCGCTCTGGGAAATGTCAGGATTTTGAAAGGGTTGCTTGAGGGAACCTGTAAAACGGCTCACTATCTCACCGATCAGAACATGGCTTCACTTCGTGAAAGTCCTGAAATCGACTATGACGAGGATCATCTGCAGGGCGATTCAATCGACATCTTTTTCGAAGACGAGATATTGAGCGGCGTTTCGGTCATGAGAAACGCTCGAGCGATTCATCATGAACACGGCGGCTCTAACGAGTCGGACACAATGATCACCAACATAACGGGCGATAGTCTGTACATGGAATTGTCCGAAGAAGGCCGTCTTGCCGCAATTCGCGCGTTTGGGGATGTCGAAAGCCGTTATTTTGGGAAAAATGAACCGGGTAAGGCCAATGAGGCATCGGGCAAAAAGATGGAGATGGCGTTCGGGCAAAACCGCAATGTCGAGCATCTCGCAATCGAGGGGAATGCCGAGAGCCTCTACTATATTGAAGAGGAGTCCGGCACCGGCATAAACCGGGCTTCGGGTGACCGGATAGATGTGACCTTCCGGCGAGGGGCCGCGGCGTATATCAAAATAACCGGTGCGGTCCGAGGTATTTACGCTTCACGTAATTGAGCTCTATCGGTCGAACGCATGCCGAATGTGATAGTGCCGGCCGAAGGAGACGATACGCTGGATTCTGAACAGATTTCCCATTTTCACGTCGAGCAGACCGTACCGTCTTCTCTGGTTTCAGAGTCTGAAGACGATCCACTGTATGAAGAGAGCCCGGTATTGTTTCGTCGTGAATCGGGGTGCGCACGGGTGACGATTTTTGACGGGGGACATGCGTTTTTTGTCAAGCCGTCATGTACGTGGCTTGCCGAGCGCACTCGATCCAGTGTGCGAACCGAATACGGGATTCCCGGCCATCATCCCCGGGCGCCTGAACTGCTTGATAATTCACATGGCGGCTATCTTGTTGATCTTCGAGGCCGGTATTTCTCTTCGCAGCACACGATACCCGACTGGACACCTACGGTTCAAGAAAGTCGTGTGTTGATACGCACTCGGTCTCGTCTTCGCCACGGGTACACCGCACCGTAATCGACTGATCTAAGCCGGCATAGCCGGATACCTCGGCTTCGCTCGGTAACCGGCTCAAACTTCGGCTCGGCTCAGTTACCAAAGATCGAAAATCAGACTTCGGCGCCGCTCAGTCACCGAAGATCAAACAGATAATTCCTTTGATGTCTGACAAATAATACGCTAAAACTTGTGCTGCGATGCACTGAGCTTGCCGAAGTGAGCTTGCCGAAGTGTGGATTTGTCAGACAAAGAATCTAAATAGTGCCTGTCCGAAAACCCCATTCGGCGCGTCGACCGGCTGCGAAAGCGCCTGGCTTTGTTGTCCCAAATCGCCGTATCGCCGCGGATACGCCTCTTTGGGACGCCTCGCCAAGCGCTTTCTCGCTCGGCCGACACACCAAAGCGGGTTT
>CAZEMW010000274.1:0-5683 GCA_964513105.1 uncultured Fibrobacterota bacterium | reverse complement strand
ACCTTGTGGTCGTCGAATCCTACTACGTGTGTCGATTGCGAAAAGGAGAGATCATCCGAATTCTTAACGGATTCGAATCGCGTGGGGTACTCACTATTGAGGAAGATACCGATCGTAAGAAGCATATTTGCATCGAAGATCTGGAAGTGTTGATGCTCTTTCAGGAGTACCTGAATCTCAAGAGTGAGCAGCGCAAGTTTCGCGAGGCTGATATTCCGAAGGATTCTATTGCCGTCCTGAGCAATATTGCCTATGTCGCTCAGAAAAGTGGGCATGAAGTGGAGGACGGTGTTCGGCTCAGCAAGTCTGCATTCCTCAAGGAGATGGCGGATAAGAAACCGGATGTCCTCGAGAAATCCATTCTTGATCTGCGTCGGCGATCGGTCATCAATCTTCTTCCCGCCGAGGGAGGCGATACTACAATTGTTTTTCAGCCTGAGATGATTACTAGAATCAAGAAAATTAAAGAGTGGTTGCCACGCTTCGCCACGGATGTGAAATGAAGAAACTCACCACGCGCAATACCAACGAGAACAAAGTCGGAAGCGGTCGAAATATCACCCGGCGAAATGAACGGACGTTTCGTCGCGGCACACTGATGTTCATCGAGGGCGAATCCAGCTCCGAAATGTTCATCATCAAGAACGGAAAAGTGCGAATTCTTCGGCAGGAAGGCGAAAAAGCGGTCGAATTGGCCGTGCTTGGCGGCGGCAGTGTCCTTGGTGAACTATCACTCCTCGATCACCAGCCTCGAAGTGCAACGGCGCAAGTCGTCGAGGATACCGTCGTATCGGTGGTTGATGAAGCCATGCTGGAGCAGACGCTTGCATCAATACCAAACTGGTTGGCAAACATTGTAAAAGTGGTCGTAAAGCGCCTTCGAGACACCATGAAGAAAAGTGTCGACGACCTGGTCGGCAAGAGCGTGGGCGGTGTAATTCGGATAATTCTCCTCCTGCATGATACAAGCGGACAAGTCGTAGAAGGTGAGAACAGAATCGACCTCCGTCAAGTTAAGCATACTATTGCGGATGTGATCGGGATTGGTGAATTGGAGGCGGAGAATGTACTCCTCCATCTAATCCTCAAGAACCTGATATTTATACGAAAAGATGCGACCGGAGAAGAATACGTGGTACTCAGGGACCCGGAGGTCCTTCAATTGTATATGAGTTATCTGCGAGCCAAAATGCGTGGAGCAACAATGCCGGGCGAGAATCTTCCTGAAGAATCCGTGAAACTGGCTCGATGCATAGTAGAATGCGGGCGCGAAAACGGCCGAAAAATCAAGGAAAAGGTGTATCGGGTTGGATTGCAGCAGATTGCGGTGCAACAGGCGCGGGCCGGAGGGGCAAAGGACATACATCCGGATGCGCTGGACGGACTTCTGAATGCCAAGGCGGTCATTATGGAAAAGGGGAAAACAGAATCCGCGCATGGAACCCACAAGAGTGCAGGTATTATTTATAATGAGGAGTCACTTCAGAGGATACTGCTGCTGAGTGAGTGGGTTGCTGTATTTCGGGAGGACGTAGAGTTCTGAGACAGACCAAATGGTATGTATCCCTCAAAACCGCCGCCGGAAGGAAAGAGCGGGGGCGATATCTTGTTGAGGGAGCCCGGGCGATTGGCCAGATCGCTTCCGTCGACCCGAAGGCGATCGAGGAAATCCTCACAACCGACAAAAATCTGGTGCCTGCCGATGCGGGAAGTAGTGCGATACATCTGATATCTTCAAAGCAATCGGTTCGAATATCCTCAACGAAAAGCCCGCAGGGGATCATTGCGGTTGCCCATATCCCCAATGACTACTACTCCGACGGGCTTCCCTCTTCAGCCGGGAACAAAATTCTTTGTCTCGATGATGTGCAGGATCCGGGAAATGTCGGAACTTTGATCAGAACGGCGGCCGCTTTCGGATTCGAGGGCGTTATACTTTCCGCTAAATCGGCCGATGCCTTTTCTCCAAAGGTGGTTCAGGCGGCGGCGGGGGTGTACGGGGCACTGTGGCTGCGGAGGCCGCATTCCGAAATGGTCGATACTCTTAGCCGACTGCGGAAATCGGGATATGCGGTAGTATCCGCCTGCGCGCAAGGTCATCCCTTCTTCAGAACACTGGGGAAACGTCCGTTCCTGCTCGTTCTCGGTAACGAAGGAAATGGAATCTCGGAGCAGATCCGAGATTCGTCGGACTACCTCTTATCCATTCCGATCAAGCCCGTCGCCGCCGAATCGCTGAACGTCGGTGTAGCCGGTGGAATATGCATGTATCTGCTTTCGGGAAATGCCTTCTGTGATTAGTCCTTTCAGGAAATCTCTTAGTTAGTGCCTGTTCGGAAACCTTCGAAAACGGACACCGAGTCCCGACTTCAATCGGGAAGGTGCCCGTTTTCTGCCGGAAACGGGGGGTTCATCTTCCCGATGTATTATCGGGACTCGATGAACGGGGGTTTTCGGACAGGCACCAGGTAGTCGGGCTCGACAGACAATTGGCCACACGAGCCGCTTCAAGGCTCTACATTGAAAGTACCGGCAAACCGGACATCCAACCGGGACGGCACTAATCGCGGGAACACTCATGAGCCGAGGGAGAGCTCCGGGATATCGCCCGGAAACAAAAAAAGCGGGAGAATATCTCCCGCTTTGTGCATCGTTCGTTTTCTTAGCCGGTGTTCTATTCGGCTCGACGTTCCACCGTGGGCTTATCCACGTTCTGACGGAGCGCGTCCGCAAAAGAGCGATCCAGCTGGATTGGTGTCGACTCACGATCGTCGGCGTCGATAATGTACACCGGTGTCGGGTTATCCAGGTATCCGATAACCTCGGCGTCGCTAAACATAAACTTCTTACCGGAAGCACCAACGACCAGTCTTTTTTCGACCCAGCCGACCTGATTATTCGGTGTTTTCACCTTGTAGTGGTTTCTTTTCGTCTCCAGTACCTGGAGTCGATCCTCCGTGTCGACCGTAACTTTCGCTTCTTCGTACGGCTTACGGGTCTCATTCTCGTAGATTCCAACATTACTTTTCGTTGGTTGTACGAATTTTACCGCCTGGGCAAAGGAAGATGAAACAACCAGGCTTACCAGCGCCGTTGCAATGAAAGCTGAACGCATTGTATTGCTCCTTCGATCGAATGTATCGCAGTGCTCTAATTTTCGGCAACTCTTTATAGTATAATACGAAATTGCAGCCGCAAAATCAACGGGCACCGCCTCTTTTCTCTCTCTTATTCTACAAAATGTGCAAGAATGAAGCCAATTTCGGTCCGGTGTGCCCTTTGATGAGCCTGCAGCGAGCAGAATTCGTCTTCAAAACCTGATTCCCATCCACAATCTGCCGGGGAAGCCACCCAATTGCCGAGAACAGAAAAAAGCAGTTCTGAGCAAGTCGACTGGACACCGACATTATCGAAATTTATCTTAAAATACTATAGACTCGGAATAGGTTCAATGAAACGTATGTTTTGATATGACTGGAGGTTACTGTGATTAAACTGAAAGCCGGTATCCTGGTTTCGGCATCTCTAGGGGTTGTGTGTCTTCAGACGTTCCCGGCCGATGGGGCCGATCCGCAAATACAGGCTCTTAAGTCCAAAATTCTGCAACTGGAATCTCGGATTGAAGCACTCGAGGCAAAGGTCGGGACCGGCAGTGAATCCGCCGCTTCGGTGTCCACTCATTCCGCCCCGAGGCAGGCACCGACACCCTCACGGACAAGTAGCCTGCGCAGTCCGGTGGATGTCGATCTCATAACGAAGAAACTTCATCGCAGCGACGGCGAGAACATGCTGGGGCTTTTGCTGCAGTTGAAGAACATCGGCGGCAAGGACTTGAATTCGATCGAAGGAGACCTGATTGCTCGAAATGCCGATACCGGTGATGAGCTGGAATTTGCGGTTACTATCGTGAAATTTATCGCGGCGGGAGACAGTGCAACATGGTACGGAGGACCTCCTTACGAGCCCGGCAGTAAGGAACATCAGGCGATACTCAACGGTCGCAAATCCGATGTTCGTATCACACTTCGCCCGCAAGAGATCATTTACACCGACGGTTCCAAAGAAGTTGCTCAGACTGATTGATCGTGAATACTAAGCCGCATTATGCGGAAGAATACCGCTATTGTATTGCGGCATAAGATACTCTAATCAGGAAAAAAGCACTAAAAAACGTGCTTTTTTCAGATAGAGTATCTAATCAGCGCACAGACTTCGTATTCATTATATTACATCACCGGTACAAAGCACGATCAACCATAAACTGGAACTCGTTCCCGGCCTTACGAGGGGCATCGCCGAATGCCTCGAACCTCGAACTCCGGACCTCTACTATGAATAAACCATTCTCCCTGCTGATAAAACCGGCATCGGCCGACTGCAACCTGCGATGCGAATACTGTTTCTATCTCGACCGATGTGAGCTATACCCCGAAAGTACCGTTCATCGGATGAGCGAAGAGACGCTGGATCATCTGGTATCCTCTTATATGGCAACCGACCAGCAACAGTATGCGTTCGGGTGGCAGGGCGGGGAGCCGACCCTCATGGGGCTTCCGTTTTTTGAAAAGGTTATTGAGCTGCAGAAAAAACACGGGCGTCGCGGATCGGTTGTTGCCAACGGACTTCAGACGAACGCGACCCTTATCGACGACGACTTCGCGAAACACTTTGCCAAATACCATTATCTTCTGGGCATCTCGTTGGACGGTCCCGCGGAGATTCACAACAAGTACCGAAACAATGCTGCGGGACGTGGGTCTCATGCGGATGTGTTGCGGGGTATTGAGGCCTGCAAACGTCATGGCGCCGAATTCAATATTCTGGTTCTGGTCAGTCAGGCAAATGTGCATCGAGTGAAGGAAGTTTATAACTACCTGGTGGATCTGGGCTTTTTCTATCACCAGTATATACCGTGTGTTGAGTTCGACGAAAAAGGTAATTTGCTGCCGTTTTCAATAAATGGAGACGAATGGGGGCAATTTCTCTGTGGATTGTACGATGAGTGGTATGGGAGAGACACGCGAAAGGTGTCGATCCGGTACTTTGATTCTCTCCTCTCGTATCAGGTGGACGGGATACGGAATATCTGCCATATGGGAGACAACTGCTGTCAGTATTTTGTTGTCGAACACAACGGCGACATATATCCCTGTGACTTTTTCGTTGAACGTGATCTCCGCATCGGGAACGTAACCCAAAACGCCTGGAATGAGGCGCTTCAGTCTGAGAACTATCTCTCTTTTGGACGACAGAAGAGACAGTGGGCTGATGCGTGTGCCGATTGCGAGTATCTGCAATACTGCGCGGGAGACTGCTTGAAGCACCGACTGCCCGCACCCTCGAAGTCGCCCGACACGCTGAGTGTCCTCTGCGAAGGGCACAAAATGTTTTTTTCGCATGTGCTTCCAGGATTTCGAGAATTGTCCGAGGTGATAAAGAAGGAACGTGCCATGTACGCGGCTCAGGAGGCGGCCGCCCAAAAGGCGAGGCAGGCCGCACCGTCGGGCCCGGTAGGACGAAATGCGCCGTGCCCCTGTGGAAGCGGCAAGAAGTACAAAAAGTGCTGCGGGGCGTAGTGCACGATATCACGGCTCATACTGAGCTGAAGTCAAAGCATGAGCGGTACGTGGTTGCCGTCAAACACGGTGACTCGTCCGGTATGGATGCGTTCGCCCATCGAGAA
>CAZEMW010000273.1:0-5685 GCA_964513105.1 uncultured Fibrobacterota bacterium | reverse complement strand
GGTTCATCTTCCCGAAGTTAATTCGGAACTCGATGAACGGGGGGTTTCCGGATCGCACATCATCGCCCCGCTCGAGACCATTTCCCGAGTTTTGGAGCATTGTTTCAGGTGCCTTGCAGGCCCAAAGCCCCATTTGCGCCGTTTGGGGCAGTCCCCGGATTGCCGCGGGTATTTCGGGTCCGGGGCATGAATGATCGGGCAATTACCAGAAGTTATTTTGAGATCAAGCGGAGATGGCGCGATGTCCGGGACCGACTGTCCTGGAGCCGGATGGTCGAAAAGAGCGCATTATGACCTGCTTTGTTGCTTCGGTCGGAAAGGCTGTGCCCGGATTGGCGGTAAGGCTTTCGAAAATCGGCTGTTCACGATACGCATTCCTTGCTATGGGGACGGAAGTACAGGATTCCGGTTTCGGATTCCGGTATGATGAGTACGCGGTACGTGACGATGGGAATCTGCGTTTCGATCTATTTTGACCCTCCGAGGCAGAATGGAGCATTCCGATTGTTGTCCGCCTGAGTGGCGGCGGTTGGAAAACCGGCGAAAAAGGTGGTGAATTCGGCCGGCTTAGCCCGGGTTTCGCAGTCGATTGCCGCCGGCCGAATACCCGAAGGTGGGACACGAGGCGGCTCCGTTTTACAATTGGGGAATGTTACATTGTCGCGTCACGGAATTTCTTACAAGAGTTCTGAATCCGAGTGCTCGTCGGGAGGAATCAAACGAGGTGAAAATCATGATCAGAATTGCACGAATGTGGCCGCTCGCCCTGCCGGTAGCAATCATTTTTGGGTGCGCCGATTACGAGACGTACGAAGGAGACAAGCCGGATTCCGTCCAACTGTCGACCGCTGCCGCAACAGACACTTCGGTCTCACTTCGATGGACCCGGGCCGAAACCGGGGATTTTCAGCGGTACGAGATCTGGTACGATACCGACGACAATGTCGATACTCTTGCGCAATTCGGGGATTCGCTCATTTTTCAGGAAGATACCTTCACCAATATCGACGGGCTGGAACCTTCGACAAAATATTATTTCCGAGCCTTTGTGCGTACCCACCGGGGAGAGGTGTCACAGAGTAATACCGTCGACACCACGACGCTGGATGATCTGCAGTCGCTGCGCATAACTATTGCGAACCCGGATACCGGCCGTATTACATACAATTCCATCTATCTCGAATGGGAAAGCAGCTGGTCGCAGGATCGTCGGCCATTCGGGATTTTTGCCGACACAACGGAGCAGGTGGATTCGGTATGGGATACACTGGTGACCGGCGGTATGCTTCGTGTAAAGGATCGAACATCGAAAGAAATAACCGGTCTCGAGCCGGACACCGATTACTGGTTTCGCGTGTTTGTACTCGATTCGACCGGGCCGATTGCCGGAAGTGAACCCCTGAAGGTGACCACCCGATCGGATGTTCCGGTCCGTCCGGTCTTGACTGTTCATGATACGTCAATCGGAATATCTACGGTGGGTCTCTCCTGGACGGCCGCCGATGAAATGTTGTTCGAGAAATACGTCCTGTACTGTGACACCACCATGCCTTCGGACACAACACAGATGTACACCGACAGTGCAAATTCCTGGACAAGACGCGAGGATACTACCATAACTCTCGATGGGCTGCTCTGGGGGAGGAAATACTATGCCGCGGTGTGGGTCGGAGCCGTTACCGACAGCTTCGCGGTCAGTACTATTGACTCATTCGTTACCGACTCCGGTATCCCCGTCGCACCCATTCTGAGTATACCGCCGGATTCAATGCATGACGGCAAAGTCATGCTGGTGTGGGATGTGAACACGGATTCGTTTTTTCAGGAGTATCGGGTGTATGTCGATTCGCAAGCATTTGACGAAAGTGTATACCGGGACACTTCGGTGGCCTTCGATACGATCCGGCAACGGGATTCGACCGCTCTATTGCTCGACGGCATATCCGGGACCCGGCCCTGGTGGGCGATGGTGGCGACCGTGTCGCAAACCGGACGGATAACCGCCGGAGAGGTGAAGGAGTTTATTCCCGAAGAAGCAATGCCCGATCCGGTGAGTCTGAAAACGGTCCCCGAACATCTGACCGACACGAGTGGTCAACTGACCTGGACCGACTCCGAGTCTTCGATTCTCAAGCGGTACCTTTTATTTACTTCAGATACTCGAACTATAGCCCCGGAGCGTGCTTCATACGAAGATGTCGGGGTTCGGACCTCGCATACAGTTTCTTTCTCCGCCGATTCTATTGTGTGGTACTCGGTTGCGGTCGAAGACTCTCTGGGTAACCGTACACTCAGCGAACCCGTGCCGAGTCTTGGAGCAGTGCTGAAAGTAGAGAAAGAGGACAACCAACTGCACGTATTCCTCTCGAAATGGATCGAAGGGGCAGAGGGGTACGGGTTGTACCGAAGTACCGAGGCCATTACCGAGCCCCTTCCACGACTGCAGCGAAGCTACACCGAAGACGGTCGGGCGCTGAATATGTATGAGACTCCTTCGTCGGCCGGGACCTTCTATTATCGAGTATTTGTTTTTCTCAATGACGGGACGTACTGGCCGTCAAATCAGGCCGTAGTAACGTGGCAGTAGGTGCCGGTTGGGCGAATCTATGAGTGTACTCCAGTTCATACGACACGTCTTTGATCCACGATACGATCTGGCCTGGGGCGTCGATGGTGACCGAGTCCTGCTTTGTGCGCGAAACGGCACCGGGGCACGCGTGCTGGCAAGGGGAGCGGTTGCCAAACGGATGGCGGAGCTGTTTCGATCTCCGGTCATTCATGTCGATCTCGGGACCACCCCGGTGACATTTGTCTCCGAGGAGCTTGACGGCGAAGGAGATGACTGGCTCGATGCAAACCGGGATCGGGTTCGTCCGGTCGGGTTGTCCGAAGAGGACTCGGTGACCGAGTGGGCGGTGCATGAGAACCGGGCATTTGCGGTCAGCCTCAAAAAAGACTCGCTTGAGAGGGTATGTCAAGAAGCGCGTTTCGCCAATGCGGTCATAGCGTCTCTTTCGGCCCCGCTCTGGAATCTCGGACGCCTCTATGCCGATCAGGTCGGCAAGCCGTTCATCCTCGTTCAGACCGGCAGTGCGGGAACACTGTTCGGGTTTGTGTACGAGGGGCGTCTGGTGAAGCTTCTTACTCACTGGGCCTCGGAACAGGAACTCCCCGGCGTGCCGCCGGAAGAAATCGCCGCACTCTGCACCGCTTTGGCCGACAATAAGACCGATCGAATCATAACCGCCCCGTCGAGAGAGCAGAACGTTCTGCCCGAAAAAATCCCCGGCTACACCGTCACCCCCGCCCCGACACTCGAGGGAGTCGATCCGTCGGACCATGCCGCCTACGCTGCAGCCTCACGGGAACCGACCCGACTCGATTTCACTCCACTCGACGATTCCGATGCCGCGCGAATGATCGGGGAGCAGCGGAAACGGGTTCTCAAGTGGGGGCGAACCGCACTGATTCTTGTCGGCGGGGTGTTCGCCTTGCTCGGTCTTGCGGCCGGATCACTGTTTGCGGTCGAGCACTCGGTGCGCCGGAAAGCGGCTCCGATCAGGCGGGATATTGCGGAATTCGAAAAAGAAAAGAGTCGGCTCGAAGAACTCACGACACGATTTTCGGGTAAAGCGCGGCTGCTCGGAAGAGAAAGCGCGGTCGGCCATGTACTCACGGAACTGCAGGAAGCGTTCCCCGAGGGGATGTGGGCGGAGCGCATTTCAGTTGTCGAGCGGGATTCAAGGAGCTGGGATCTGGAAGTTATCGCGCTGTCGTACTCAACCGCGGGTATTCCGTCGCTGATTAAAAACCTCGAACAAATACAGGGCATCTCCGATACTCGTATGATCTACAGCGAACAGACGCAACTGGGTAAACGGAGGCGGGGGAAGACGGTGATGCGGGTTAAGGTTGGGGGGCGTTTTGAGCTGTATATGGAGGGCGTTGCGCCCGGGGCTGAAAAAGAAACCACAGAGCACACGGAGAGCACAGAGAGAGAATGTGGATTGGTGTATCTGAGGATTGTATCCTCAGGTTGTTGTGGCTCGGTTTTTCCTTTGCGTTTTGGAGCGTATGAGGGGCGATGGGCGTTTGGCTGCCGGGGCTTGGGCGGCAGGGCAAGGTAGAGTAAGCCGGGAAGTCTTGAGGAATTTGAGGATCGGAAATAAAGCGTGAATGCATTCAAGAGAATTAGTCATTTCCGATGGTATATCGGCCTGGTGGTCTGGGTGGCCGTACTGGGTGGGGTTGTGTGGTATGTTCAAGCTCCGCTTATTGTGCGACAGTACGAGCGGGTTCGGGGCGTGATGCAGGATCTTGCGTTTATCGGACGTGCCGAGACTATCGCCGCGGAGACGGCTGCATTGACAAGACGCGCGGACAAGGTCGAAGAGCTGCTCAGCACCGGAGAGAGTCGGAAGGCGTATAAAGGCACCGAAGTTGTTGATGGGGTATACGCGCTGGCCGATTCGGTCGGTTGCACAATAGAGAATATGTCGCCCGCTGAAGCGGTCGTTACCGAAAACTGGATAGAGCACCCGCTGGAGTTTACGGGGACGGGATCGTACGAAAGCCTGTGCCGATTTGTCGACGGGATAGAAAACGCCGAGTACTCATCACGCGTTCGGCAGTTGTTGATGACACATGACGAAGAGGGGAAGAGAGACCGGGGAGAGTTGTTTGTGGATTTTGTAGTGCTGGAGGCGTCGGAGAGTTCTTTGGAGGAGAGGCGGGAATGAAAAGGAACCAGGGAGAACACGGCGCCCTTCGGGCAAGATCAGACTTCGACTTCGCTCTGTCACCGAAAATCTAAAGTCAAAGATCAAGCAGAGCTTCAAATAATTACAAAGCAGTACCTTACAGACAATTTGTTGCCAAAAAACAAGATTTTACAGTTGAGTAGCACAGAGATCACTGGGGGGAAATAGGGTTAGTTGACCGGTTGATTCTCCAATTAGACTATGTATCTGATAAATCCACGCTCTTTTCGCGCAGTATTTGTCAAACAAAGGAATTCTCTGTTTGATCTTTGATTTTCGATCTTCAATCTTCCGGCTATGCCGGCTTAGTATGGGGAAAAGGTGATACGAAAAATACTGCTTATTGTTCTGATATTCATAGCCGTACCGGTATACGTGTACGATTCGTATCTGGTATGGCGTTTTGTCGTTGACCGCAACACGGATCACTCTTCGGGGGGTGAGGAGGAGACGATATCGGTTGAGGCGTTGTCGAAATACCCGTCGGCCAAATACGAAAAGAAAGGGCGAAGTCCGTTTCTTGCGTATGCGCAAAAACCAAAGCCGAAACCCAAACCGACTCCCCGGAAACGACCGGTACGAAGACCCGCAAGGCCGGAGAAAACGGCAACAGCTCCAAACATCACGATAACCGGAATAATGTGGAACGAGAGTAACCCAATGGCAATGCTCACCCTCCCGGGCGGTTCGAGCACGGCCGCTCGTACGGGACAGACGCTGTCCGGCGGCATTACGGTTGTCAAAATAGAACGGAACCGCATTCAGGTGAAATATGAGGGAAACCGGTTCTGGATTGAACGATAATGCACCCGCAACCCCGCGAGACACTCGCTCCCACTCAGCGCGGCGGTACTCGTACTCAGTTCCGTCAGGGACGGTACTCGTACTCGAATCGCCGGTTGGTGAGGATCGTGATGTTAGTCAA
>CAZEMW010000272.1:0-5688 GCA_964513105.1 uncultured Fibrobacterota bacterium | reverse complement strand
CCTTAATAGTGCTTGATGACCGGTATGAGAGATTTTTCGGCAACCATGCGAATAAGGCCCTCACCGCCCCGGGGAATAATCAGGTCTATTGTGTCCTGCTGTTTGAGAAGCACTTCAATTGCGGAGCGATCCGTGGTCGGCACCAGTTGTACGGCATCGGCGGGTAGCCCGGTTTGTTTGAGCGCGCCGGAGAACAGTTCGGCAAGTGCGCGATTGGAATGAAATGATTCAGAGCCGCCCCGAAGGATAACCGCGTTCTGAGACTTGAGGCAGATTGCTGCTGCATCGACGGTAACGTTGGGACGAGATTCGTAAATGATCCCCACAACGCCGATCGGAACTCGCAGCTTGTGGATCTTGAGGCCGTTGGGTCTCACCCGTTCATCAAACGTCGTTCCAACCGGGCTCGGAAGAACGGCAACTTCGCGCAGCCCTTTGATCATTGAATTCATCGTTTTGTCCGAAAGCGTTAGCCGGTCGATCATTGCGGGAGAGAGTCCTCGTTTCCGGGCTGCCTGCAGATCTATCTCATTTGCTTTGCGCAGATCCTGTATGTTTTCCCGAAGAAGTTTTGCCATGAGCCGAAGGGCTTTGTTTACCGCCGTTATGCGACTATTTCCGATTTCATGCGAGGCCTTTCGCGCCTTCCCGGCGGTGGTGATAACTGTTTTCTCAATCGTGTTTGCACCCTTTGCCATGCTTGAAGCTCCCTTTTTAGCTGTCTTTGCCTCAGGTATTCAGTTTCGAAATATACAAAAGCGGTTGATCGGAGAAGAAATTCGCGCGAAAAAGTGCTCGAAGAGCGCCGGTAGTGTACTCTCTCGCCGAACCCTTCTCAGTGTCGGGGCGGATATCGGATTTGCTCTTACCGCGTTTTCAGAAGTCCGGGCAGAAGCTTTCGTGCCGCACCAAAGAAAAGGACATCCTTTCCGACACCGCGCAAAGAACCGGGTCGGGAAGGGGAGGGTACGGCTGTGTTGCGTGAAACCAGGCTCTACACCAGTGCAAGGTTGTTTCGATGAATAACCTCTTCAAACGGCATTCCACCAAGTATCGCCTCAATTCTTTCGGTTTGGGCACCTTTGATTTTCTCTATGTCGGCTGCTCGATAATTGACAAGGCCTCGCGCAAAGACCCGGCCCTTTGCATCGGTAATGTCAACCGTATCGCCGACCGCGAACGTTCCCGAAACAGTGCGAATTCCGGCGGGTAGGAGACTTTTGCCGAATTTGGTCAGTGCTTTGTGAGCCCCCGCATCCACCGTGAGTGTCCCTTTCGATTTTCCGGTAAAAGCTATCCAGCGTCTGCGGGCAGGCATTCGTTTATCGGAGGGGCTAAAGAGGGTGCCTGCGGAGCCGTCGTCGAGCACGGCAGTCAAACCGGCGTTATAGCCGTCGCCGATTATTGCCCGTATCCCTGCTTTTGTCACCATCGCCGCGGCCCGCAGCTTCGTTACCATTCCACCGACTCCTACGTCCGTTCCTTCTTTCCGTGCAAGAGCAAACACCGAAGGAGTAATTGATTCCACGTACGGAATGTGCTCGGCCGACGGATCGGTTTTGGGATTGCCGGTATACAGACCGTTTATGTCGGTCAGGTTCACGAACAGATCGGCATTCACAAGCATCGATATCTGAGCGGCAAGAGTATCGTTGTCTCCGAATCTGATTTCTTCTACCCCGACTGAATCGTTTTCATTCACAATCGGCATGGCGTTACATGACAGCAGTTGAAACAGCGTGTTCCGCAGGTTCAGATAACGCTTTTTGACGTGAAGATCGTCCCAGGTGAGGAGCACTTGTCCAATGGTAATCGATCGCCCGGAAAAAAGACTTTCGTACATGTGCATAAGGCGGATCTGTCCGATTGAGGCACATGCTTGCTGCATGGGGATTTCGTGCGGGCGTCTTGAGAGGCCCAACGCTCTCATACCATGCGCTATTGCGCCGGAAGACACGACGATCATTTGCGTACCATTGTCTCGGAGCCGAGCCAAATCATCTGCAAGCCTGCGTATGCGTGCCGTTGGCATCGCCTCTTCGGCGTCCGACAGGATCTTGCTTCCGACTTTAACGACAATTGTCTTAAGTTCCGGCAGTTCAGGCCTGAGCTGAGCGTGCATTATCCTTCCGTCCTGGTTTTCTCCAACCCGAGGTGAGCGATTTTGAGCGAGAAAAGCGGTATTGGTCCACATGGCCGAGATAGTATGATCCGATTCCGGGACATATATGGTGAACGATTTCTTCGTGAGCGGTGAACCTGTTTCAATTACAGAGCATCGAGTTTCTTGATTACGCCTTCGAGAATCTCTACCGCCCGCTCGAGGGAATCGGTTTTGTTTTCACATCCCGCCAGCTTTTCACGGGTTGCGCGGTACTGCTCTTTCGTGAGTTCCTGTTGTTCCCGAATGGTATTGAGGGTGCTGTTTTTCCCGTGGTAGTTTTCTTCGTATTCTCGAAGCACCGTCAGAATTCGTATCCAGTTATTGGCGTTTTCCACTCGCCGGTCCTGAGGATACTCCCGGCGAAATTCCTCGAACTCTCGAAGCGCCACGTCGAAATCTGCAAAGGGGTTATCGTAATGGACATTGAGATAGGCTGTTTTGTACTTGGCTGTGGCTCCCGAAGGAGCTCCCGAATAGTCTTCACTTATCTTTCGGTAGCTATGCAACGCGGATTCGTAGTTGCCTTCACCCACAAGAGAATCGGCTTCAACCAGGGCCCGTTTATCCGCCGTATAGAATGGGGTCTGGGTTTCATATGATGGAGTATCCCGGCCTTCTCTATTTGCCGCACACCCCACAAAGAAGGCTGTTACCAGGCATAGTAGCGATATATACCGGGAATCAATTCGGTTTTTCACAGCACTCACGATACCTCAGGTGGACGATTTGTCCAGGTTAATCATCTGCTCGCCGCTTGCGGTGTAGTCCTCCACAATAGGATTGCGGATTTCGCGCAATTTGCGCGTGACCAGAGAGATTCGCTCCGTCTCCTCCAGGATAGCCTTCACTCGTTCTTTCATTTCATCGGGGAACTCTTCCATCGACATCTCAAGAAATTGAGCATTGCCCGAGATAATCATCAGCGGGTTATTGATCTCGTGATTTACCGATGCTACAATTTCGCCGATAGCGGCCAGACGTTTTGATTTGATGAGCTCTTCCTGAGTCTGCTTCAAATCATTGGCCATGTCGAAAAATGCTTTGGCCAGATCCCCAATTTCATCCGAAGGATACCCACCCGGATCGAAACTGAAATCCCCCTTGGCAATCACCTGAGCCGATTCTCGGAGCCTGCGCAGTGACGTCGTCACCACGCGGGAGAAGAACAGCGCAAATATGATCGAGAAAAGGGATATTCCGGCAACGATAATTAAGGTGAGATTGCGGGTGTTGTCTATTCGGCGTTGCGTTTCTCTAATTCGCGCCGCGGACATTTCCTTAATGAGCGAATCGGTTACGTCCAGACCTGCTCGGAATGCCGTATCGGTTGAATCCATTATCAAACCGACCGCCTGAGCTCTCTCCTCCGCTGTTGTATCGGGCGCCTCGGATCTCAACTGAACCAGTTCCCTGAACGCCGACAGGTACTTGCGGTCATTGTCGCGAATACGGGTTCGCGCAACCTGTGCAAGTCTTGCGATCATGGGAGATTCGTGCGATTCTGCAACTACTCGGTCAAGGCCACCGATTGCGCTTATCTGATTAAGGACCGAATCGATTTGCGCCGAACAATTCATTGAGGCATCGATGAAGTTCTTTGCCGATTCCTCTGTTTGCAGTTCGCTGTATATGACCCTGCTTCGAACACGGTTGCCGTGCGAACTCGATATCTGCAGCAGCCGATTGCGGATTTCGTTCTGTCGCCGTACAATGTCGGTGATTATGTTGAGATCGGTCAGTTTCGAAGCAACAAGAACAAACGTCGTGTTGAAAAGAATGACTATCAGAAATCCCAGAAAGAGTTTTGGCGCGATACTGAGTCTCATAGTGGTATCTCGAAAGGATTACTCAATCACCTGCCTTGCGGATGATCGACCGGGTGAAGTGTCATGCAGCTTTCTCCAAACTGAAAAGGGCATTGCCTTTCTTGTCCGATCTCTTGAAGCCTTAATTAGAAACTCGACCCACCAAGGGCCGGACCTATGCACGAGGCGTTCGCATGCGAGGAACGCCAACACCTACTAAATCATACCTTTCTGTACCCGCACCTCGCATTATCCTTGAGCCGAGGTTCTGCAATGCCCCTTCCACGAGGAGCAACACAACCGGGTTCATCACGGACGGAAGGGTGCACTTCTGCCGTGAAATTACGCGACGGCTGGTTCCGAAGAGGGTGTTCGGGGGATATTAGAAATCATATCCCGCGGAAAAATACAGCATGTTTTTGTCTTCTATGCCGAATCGGTCGGAAAGACCGTCACCCACGCGAAGCAATCGACCCCATGAAAACCTGATCGGACCTGCTACCGATTGGTATCCAATGCCGATGCCCAGGCCCACGGGCGATTCCTTCAGTGCCTCTCGAAGTAACTGCCCGGACGGCGTCAGGATCGGCTGATCCCAGACGTGTCCCCAATCCAGGCTTACCCACGTGAGGAATTTTTTGCCGATCATCCTGCGATATCCGGCGTGAGCAAGGAGCAGAATATCTCCAGACAGGGCTCGTGGGGGTAAGCCCATAAAAGGAACATACTCGTATACACCAATGTCGCGGAATTTCTCTTCGGGAAGAGCACCGCCGAGATAGACTCGCTCGACTTCCGGAAGCCTTCTGCTTGCCCAGGCATACCGGAATCGTGTCGAAAAGGTGTGTTCCTCTCTCAGCGTGAAATAGCCGCACAAGCTTCCGGTTGATTTCAAAAAGCTCTCGGTACCCCCGATTGCATCACTTGCACCGCCGACACTAATATAGTGCTTTTGCCCTTTCAGGGGGAAGGGCCAACGATCCAGATTATCCACCGTCAGTCGGATACTTAGATAGGTCATACCTTTTCGAAACAGACCCAAATCCACATCTTCGAAAACGCTTTCGTCGGAGAGCCGTAGTTTGAATCGCTCCACCCGCACGCCACCGTCCAGCATCAGAACGCGAGCCAGTTGGGTCCCGATCATAAATCGTACACCGGCCTTTCGAAGCGACTTCTCGTCGTAGCGTTCGATCGTTTCGCTGAGTGTAGTGTCTATGCTCTCTCGTCGGAGCTCATAGAGCGTGTCCAGAGTGATGACCCTCTCACGGGATATGTACCCCTGGATCCGCAATCCGCTTGCCCACCAGGGGGTGAACGACTGGTTGGACTGCAGCTCAACGGCATATTTTTCTCTCAACACTCCGAACTGGAGATGGGCAAGGGCGCCTATCCCGGCTCCAAGCAGATTCTCATATGCCGGCTGGATGTATCCTTCGCCCAGGTGAAACTCATCAAACCGCAATCCTACCCTTGCCCGGAGGTACGGCTTCTCCTCGACAATGATTCGAACGACCATGTCCTTATCCACTTCAGCATTCACGGTCTGGAATAGATCAGTGGCATAGAGCGTTGAGACAGCCTGAACCATCAAGGCCGGGGTAAGGGGAGCACCTGATTCCAGTTCTATAGCGGCCAGGAGTACTCCCGCCGAGGTTTTTTGATTTCCCTCAATTCGGATTTCTCTCACAATACCGGGGTCGACGGCAACAACGGTTC
>CAZEMW010000271.1:0-5694 GCA_964513105.1 uncultured Fibrobacterota bacterium | reverse complement strand
GAGTTGGGGATAGCGTGTGCGTCATTGGTGTGGGGGATGTAGCCGTAACAAGTCCGGAGCGCCCCTTCCACGTGAGAGACAATCCACATGTTGAGGTGCCGTGTCAGTGGGACATCGACATGAACCCCAACAGTATGGTCTTTCGAACCAGGCAGCAGCACGGATCGGCACATCTGGCGCTGGAGCGTACGGTGCTGGTGGACGGTGCACGGGTTATCTCCGAGACTACGATCAGCTCAACCGGCACGGGAGTAGTTCCCGTGCGGTGGTTTCCTCACCCGTTTTTTCCGCACACAAACGATCATCGGTATTGTCGGTTCAACCGCCCGGTCGCCGTCCCGCCGAACAACGGCTTTAGCATGGAGTCTGACGGATTTCTGAGCATACTTCCGAGTTTTCCCTGGGAGCAGGGGCTGTACCAGCCCCTGAGAATTCGGCCGGGCAAACCCATGGTTATCGACCAGAAACATCCACAGGTCGGATTCGTACGTGTCACCTGCGATTTCCCTATCGACTACCTGCCTGTCTGGGCCAACCGAGCAACCTTTTCTATTGAGCCGTATTTTGTTGCCGAGCTCTCACTGGGGGCTGAAACAACCTGGCGGATCACCTACGATTTCGCACCATAGGCTGAATCGGTCATAGCTGGAAAACCAGAATTCGACAACCGGCAAAACCCACTTCAAATAGCAGGCCGTGTGTCGGCTGCGAAACTTGGGTTGAAGTGTGGATCTGTCGGACCTTGCTTGCAAAAAAGCAGTCTTTGAAGCTACTCCTTCGGAGAGGGGCCGGCTTTGGCAACGGCCTCGTCAATCGAATGGCAGATTGTCGCAGCCGGCACACGCACGAGACCGGTTATGTCGAGTAGATTCCGGAGTTCGTTGTCGGGATCGGGAGAAATCACAAGCACAAGCCGAAGTTTGCCTTCGGGAGCGGCATGTTTCCAGCTCTCGGCAAGTGCGCCGAGCCCCTCGCTGGACATATACGTACACGTACCAAGATCCAGAATGAACTCCCGAATTCTATTCTGCGTCAGAACTGCTTTTAGACGGGTTAGCTCGCTCGTCTGATCATGTAGAAAAAGTTGGGATATGGGATGCAGAACAGGGATACCTTCGACTACCGATACATCGTACAGTGGAGATTTGAGTTCAGTCTCAATCGACATACTTATTCTCTCCCTCCAGGATTACATCATAGAATTCGCCCGGGGTAGGGGCAGACAAGAGTTGTTCTCGTATATCCTCGTAACACATGATTTTCGAAAGACGTGACAGCACCTGCTTATGCTCGGTGGCCGTGTTCACAGGAGAAACCATCATAAAGACCAATCGAACCGGTCGATCATCAATAGCATCGAAATCTATCGGCTGAGCGCTTCGGGCCGCCACCATATATACACGATCCAGTCCATTTATACGGGCATGAGGAATGGCGATACCAAATCCGATTCCGGTAGACATCTCAAGTTCCCGTTCCAGAATGCTCTGTACAATGGAATCCGGGTTCTTCAGATCATACAATGATGCCAGATAATTTCCCAAATGTGAGAGCAGTTCTTCTCGTGTCTCGGTTTTGAGATCGATAACTACGGCGTTCTTGGCCAGTAAGTCCTGGACTTTCACGTTGCACCTTTTTGAAAAAGTCTGGTTTTGCGCAGCCAAAACCTCGTACCGGGCCACGCGCATTTGCATTCTCCCACAGGCTTTGGATGTCGGAAGCTTTGTGTCAGCTCTCCGAATCGGAGTTGTCCCGACCATTGCGGGATTTGCGCTTCCCGCGAAAGGCCACCCCAATTCGCCCAATGAGATAGATTGCCAGGCCCGTGATAATTATCGGCCAGGCAAATTGTACGATCGGCCCCATGGTTCGCTTGCCCTGAACCAGCATAAGTGCCCCGGCAATCACAATGCCCATGGCCACGAGCATTATCATATATCCCTGATCGCAAATGAAATTCCATACCCGATTCAGCATTCCATTCTCCTTACCGATCTTTTCGGAGGTGACGATACAAGAAAATACACCGCTCCGCCCCGAAGGGAAAAATCAGGTCTTGTCATTCATGCCTCCGGATGTACTGCGAAACGGGGAAATCAGCAGTTCCCACGTCTGTTCGGGTATCGAGGAGAGCTCTTTGAAAACCGTGTGAGGCCTGTCGGCTTTTCCAAAAACAATTTTAACTTCGAGACGATCTTTTTCAAACGCCGAATCCGGACTAAGAGAAATTCCGCCGATCTTCGAGATCCGACGAGCCTCCGCATCCCAGTGCTTGCGTGCTGCTTCAAAACGAGGAAATCGAAGCGTAAACAACGTACCTCTGAGCCGCCGTAGGCGTTGCGGGGCATTCTGGATTGAATCTTTCGCTATTTTGTGGATTTCCGGAGCATTGAGAACATCCGCAACGGAGGTGCTGCGCGCCGAAGCGATTTCGGAACTCCATTCGAGCATTTCCCGCTGCATCTGCAGCGAGGCCGACAACCCGTCGGTGCTTTCGAGGAACGCGGCGCGGTCTTCCGCAGAAAGGATACAGAACTCGCGAACTACGCCAAGATGAATTCGCTCGGAAGTGACAGCCTCAAGCACGTCCGAAGGAGCGGACCGCAGAAACTGTACTGATTTCACATCGGCCTGCGAAATGCCGCTTCTTGCGAGCACCTCTCTGTTCATGGGAGCCTCGGAGGAGACTATCGAGTCAATGACGGCGATCTTTTCCCGGCTATTCCATACTCGTCCAGGGTTCAACGACAATCTCAGGTATGCCTCGCGAGCCGGAGATGCCTCCGGAGCAATAACGCCGCATCGAACGGTTTCATCTCCCGCCGCTTTGGCAGCATAGAAGCGGCGTAGACCGTCTACGATACGGTAGCGATCATCCGGAATCTTGTTCACAATTGGGGGCAAAAGCAGCAGAGGGGCTTCGAAGGCCTCGATCCGAAACTGGTCGCATCCGGCAGGCGGAACGATCTTTTCGGGTGGAATATCCTCGTAATGAAGCTTAGATACCTCTGAATCTCCCGGCGATTTCTTCATACTGTTCGTACTCTGCTAATTTGTTGCGTTTCTTGTATCCCCCGGCCACGATACCGGCTCGCAGGGCAAGAGTCTGAGCCGCAAGTTTCTGGTACTTCTCGTTGGTGATTCCGGCCTGCAACAGATCCAAAAGCGCTCGGATGCGAAACCGATCAAGCATGGGAACGGACGAAGAGAGCTGGTCCGCATGACCTCCATACCGTGTAAGAAGATACTCTTCGACCAAACCAACCGGATATCGTGAAGATATCCTGAGCCAGAGATCATAGTCCTCGCAAGCAGGGAGTGACTCGTTGAATCCGTCCATTTCATCAAAAAGTGATCTTTCCATCATCACGGAAGACGGGGTAATCATACAGCGTTCGAGGCTTTCGGGAAAGATCCATCCACCCTTTTTGAGATGAGTCCCGGGAGGATTCACACGAACGCCGCGTCGGACCCAGATCTCGCGTGTCTGGCAGATACGGTATTCCGAATGCATTTCCCACCAGGCGAGCTGATGACTCAGTTTGTCGACATCCCATTTGTCGTCGGAATCCAGAAATGCGATCAGTTTTCCTTCCGATTCGAGAACGCCGGCATTTCGAGCGGCCGATACACCCTGATTTGCTTTCAACCGTATGATCTTGCAGGTCACTGAAGCATTCGCAATAAGAGCCTCCGGATTGGGATTGTCCGTAGACCCGTCGTCGACAAGAATCAGCTCAAAATCGCGAAATGTCTGTTTAAGGACAGACGACACCGCGCGGGCCAGGAAATTTTCTCTGTTGAAGAACGGTATGATAACCGATACTCCAGGTGCCATATCATTTACTCTCCAGTTTTTCAGATTCGACACCGATTCCGATACGGCGGATCTCACAAAATGGCACTCGCTCGAAATGGAAACAACCAGGTCGAAAACATCGGCACCTTTGAAATCCGAAAAAAACGGATCTCCCGATTTGCGAATTTGTGAACCCGCACCCCGCCGGCTCAAACGATCAGATTCTGCTCCGGAACAAAGAACGGCTGTTCGGAAAGAGATACAATGCCGCCCAACGGCGTGAATGCCTCTATGGTCTGATTACGGCTTCGATATTCCAAATCAGGTCGTATGGGCACAGGCTTTGCTGATCAGCCGAATGGATTTTCACAACAAAAAGGAGGAACGATGGAAAAAAAGATGCCGGAAGTCATCGGGTGCGAAGCAACGGAATGTCTTTACAACTCCGACGGAAAGTGCCACACTTTCGGGATTACTATCGGTGACGAAGAACCGATGTGCGATACCTACAAGAGCAGCAAAGGAAAAGGTGGCATTGAGGACATAATGGCCGGTGTCGGAGCCTGTCACACTTCTTCCTGCAAGTACAATGAAAACTACGAGTGTTCCGCCAACAGTATAATCGTCAAAATGAAATCCGGTCATGCGGACTGCGGAACGTATCAATAAGCCTGACGCATCATCTCGGCGATCTATCCCAGTACCTGGTGAATATCGCTGAGCCGAAACACGGGTGCCGCCTCTGTAAGGGCGGCCCCCCCCCTTTTTGCATGCAGTCCGGCAGTGGTGAAAATCATTACCGGGCCGGTGACAATTTTCGACTGATGGATCGTATTCGTTCATGGCTCTGGAGTGGAGGGCCGGCAAAAAGTTCTATTTCCGGAGCATAGAGGCTTTTTTTATGCGATTTCGACGGCGAAAGGATTGCCCGTGGCCGACAACAGTCTTGCCCGTAAGATTTTTTATGCCATATTTGCGGCGACCATAGTTGCCGTTTGTGCGTTCATCTGGTTTCGCCGGACACTGTTGTCCGATACCGCGGTCGATACTACCCGAACGAGTGCTGAGGCGGTCTCAGGTGCTTCCGTGCAGGCTGAGACTGAAGAAGCTAAGAACGAAACGATGTCGGTAAATGCGGTAAGCGGGGCAAGTGCGGCCCATGAAAAATCCCCCCCGGAAGAAGATCCGTTTTACGATGTTCTCGGCAATGTTGAGGGAATAAATGGATTTGTGATCAAATACACCGACAAGCTGTTCCGTGGAGGGACGCTTAAGGATTCGGCAGGCCTGCAATTCCTTCTTAGCCATGGAATCACCACGGTGGTCTCAATTACTCCCGACGACAAAGAACGCAGGCTCTGTGAAGCCTATGGGCTGAAGCTGGTTGAGCTTCCCTTTGAGAAAAAGAAGCCTGTTCCCCAAGACGCTTTGTCCGAATTCATCGCTCAAACGCGAATGTCGGAAGGTGGTGTATACGTTCACTGTCACGGCGGGGCCCATAGAGGTGGAATCCTTGCGGCGACATACCGAATACACCGTAACAACTGGCCTGCTGAAAAAGCTATCCTTGAGTTCTCCAAATTGGGTGGTAACCTCACCGACGACAACCAGATGGTGCAGTCTATCCTATCCCCCCTCTCGGATTCGAATGTTGCGGCAAGAGATAGGTAGTACCTGTCCGAAAACACCCCTTCATCGAGTCCCGAAGTCGCTTCGAGAAAATGAACTTGTCGATTGGGGCCGGAAAAAGGCACCTTCCCGATTGAAGTCGGGACTCGGTATCCATTTACGGTAGTTTTCGGAGCCCAACGCTCCATTGCGATGCACTGAGCTTGCCGATGTGAGCTTGCGTTGTGCTGAGCTTGCGTTGTGCTGAGCTTGCCGAAGTGCCGAAG
>CAZEMW010000270.1:3008-5695 GCA_964513105.1 uncultured Fibrobacterota bacterium | reverse complement strand
GTTATGAGCTGCTGAAACTGCCCGTCGGCCCAAGGTGCGGCGTGCAAATCTTTCCCAGTCCCCCGGCAAATACCTCCACTCACACCACCTGCCATTTGCCCGGGCATGCGATTCGATAGAGTCGTACACTTCGGTCTGCAACCGATATAAGTAATTGTCGATTAGCAATTTATGGTATTCTGACGGTGGGATGGCATACCGGTCGACTACCACAAAACCCGCCGGCACATCCGTTGCATTTGACCCCGCCGTACATATCGCCCGTGTGGCGAGATACCCGTAGCTTTCCTGGAGAATCTACTATGCTCAGCGAAATCCTCTTCGGCAAATCGTCACTGAAGCCGGTTATGAAGAGCCTGGACGCATCGATGCTTCGTTCGCGTACCATCGCCAATAATATCGCCAACGTGAATACCCCCGGATATCGGCGGGTTGAAGTCGGATTTGAGAAGGAGCTTCGACGGGCACTCAATGCCACCCGTTTGAAAGGTCGGGAAACTTCGAGCGGCCATATTCCAATTGGGAAGAGAACGCTCTCGCAGGTCACCCCCAAGGCCTACAGACCGTCGGATCCGACCCTCCCGAGTGGGGTGAATAATGTTGATATCGATGCGGAGATGGCCAAGCTGGCAGAAATGCAGGTGATGTATTCTCTCGGGATGCGTTTTGCTCGCGGGGCGTATACGAAAATGAATGCGGCCATTCAGGCCAAACCTCTGCCGTTGCGATAATTTGCGAAAGACGTAGGAGATTGAAACTATGCCGATGGCGGGAATTTTTTCAGGATTTAACATCAGCGCTTCGGGTATGCGGAGTCAGCGACTTGTCCAGAATGCGATCTCATCCAACCTTGCCAATGCGCAAACGACACGTACCGCCGAGGGAGGACCCTACAGGCGCCAGTTCGCGGTCCTGGAAGCGCAGAGCGACTTGCGCGACATTCGTATACTTAACGAACGACCGGCACTTCGCGGAGCCCAAACCAGTTCTCGGCATCTTCCCATCCCTCCCGGGAACTATCCGCGAGATGAGCGATTCTTCGGCAACGGCGTTCGAGTGGCGGAGATTCGTGAGGATGGCAGGCCGCCGAAAATGGTCCATGATCCCGCGCATCCCGACGCCGACGAGAACGGCTATGTAGCGATGCCCAACATAAATACGGTTAAAGAGATGGCGGATATGATAGCGGCAACGCGCGCCTACGAGGCGAATGCGGCTGCATTTAACGCAACAAAAGCAATGCTCATGCAGGCTATTCAGATGTAACGCGAGCCCGGCGGCAGTGATTCCGGGTTCCGGTATTAAGAGGATGGTGATTAATGTCGATACAAGCTGTAGGGGGTGATGCTTCCTGGTCCAGGTTTCTTGCACTTTCCGAAGCGGCTCGAGTCCGAAATACAGGGTTTGAGGCTCAGGTACGGAAGAGTGAAAAGACCGGAAGTCGCGTGGCACAGGAATACGCCCGTACCCGGCCGGTGGCGGAAGCACGACGGAACAATCCGGTTCAGAGGGCGGAGTCGCCGGGTACCCGGATTCTGGGTTCGCAGTTTGACGCTTATGCTTGAGAAAGAGTGACGGTGATGGTACTATGAGGACCACAGGATTTCTGCAGTGGAAAAGGCGGTGGCGCCATGGATGAAATGCATGGAATTGGCCGTTCGGGTGAAATTCGGCGCAGCACTGATGCGGCGAAAAAAAAGAGTGTCGAGAAACCGGGGCAGCCGGGATTCAAGGACATGCTCGCAGGCTACATGAAGGATGTTAACGACATGCAGGTGAAGGCCGATCAGTCGTTGAAAAAAATGGTTGCCGGAGAAATAACCGATGTCCATCAGGTAATGAGCACGGTAAACGAGGCGAATACCGCTTTCAATATGATGATGGAAATCCGGAACAAAGTTCTGGAAGCATACAACGAAGTCATGCGCATGCGATTGTAGATTGCCGGAATTTACGCATTTCTGCTGAGGCAAACGCCCCGGGCAGAAGAAAAACGGTTCGACAACCATTGGCCGTTTTTTTGTTCGCAAAGATAGGCAAACCTTTGCTGTTGCGTCTGAAGAGAAAACCAGTTTCGTCAAGATTTGAGCATGGTGTTCTCCGATGCCCGGCAAACCCGACGACACCCATTTCCACAGAAACGTGTTGACCCGATACTTGGAGCAGGGAATGTCCGATTTTTTCAAACAACTGATAGCACAGCTTTCGGCGGTCTGGCAGCGACTTACGTTGCAGCAGAAGTTTATTACGACCGCAATTCTGACATTCATGCTTGTGGGTATAACCTCTCTCGCGTTGTGGTCTCGAGGCGAACCGACGGAAAGCGGCTACAAGTCCCTGTATACCAATCTGGAAACCGAAGAGGCCGCCCAGATTACGGAGAAACTGGACGAGGCCGGATACAAATACAAAATTGAGAATAACGGAAGAACCATTCGCGTAGCCAAAAAGGAGTTATATCAGATTCGAATGAGTCTGGCGCGCGAGGGACTTCCCAAAAGTCGAAATTTTGGATACGAGCTTTTCGACAAAAACAATCTCGGAATGACCGACTTCGTTCAGAAAATCAATGCTCGCAGGGCACTGGAAGGCGAGCTTCAGCGCACCGTTGAGGGACTCGAAGAAGTTGAAGCCGCTCGAATCCATATCGTTGTGCCGGAGAAGACCATTTTTCTTGACGAACAAAA
>CAZEMW010000270.1:0-2998 GCA_964513105.1 uncultured Fibrobacterota bacterium | reverse complement strand
ATCCTGGACGGGAACTCAACAAGAATCAGATACGAGGAATTGCCTATCTGGTATCATCGAGCGTTGACGGAATGAAACCTTCGAGCATTTCCATAGTGGATTTTGACGGGCGTCTTTTGAGCAACCCCTACGGAAACGACGAAGCCGCGTTGGCGAGTTCCCGAAATATTGAGCTGCAGCAGAATGTCGAGAAATACCTGGAGATGAAAGCGGAACGACTGCTTACGGGGGTTCTCGGCCCGGGAAAAGCAACGGTACAAATAGCCGCCGATCTCGATTTCGATCAGGTTGAACGGACTATGGAAATGTATAACCCGGAAAGCCGGGTAATTCGTTCCGAAGAACGAAATGATGAAAACACCAAAAACGCTCCAGACGGCGATCACCGCAACGAGCACTCTCTGACCAACTACGAAATTGACAAGACGGTCGAACATCTGGTTCGCGAAACAGGTAATTTAAAGCGTGTTACCGTTGCGGTTGCCGTGGACGGTCGGTACGAGAGAATAGAAAGCGGGGAGAGAGTTTACAAACCCCGGGATACCGAAGAACTTGCAAAGCTCGAAGACATGGTGAAAAACGCTGTCGGATACGACCTGGCCCGCGGAGACGCAATATCGGTCAATAACGTGCGATTTGACAATGAATATCTTCGTCGTGAACAAGATGCGATTCGGAAGCAGCGCGATTGGGAAATGCGCATGATGATCATTAAATATGTGGTAGTCTTCCTCATTGCGGTACTGCTCATCTTCTTCATACGGTACTTCGCAAAGACCGTATCCGAGGCGATGAACCCTCCCGTGCCGAAAGTGTTGCCCGCGGGTCCCCCGGAAGAAGAGCCTGTTGAAGTTTCCGACCAGGTTCGGAGGAGCAACGAAATACTCGATCGTGTGGAAATGCTCACCATGGAAGAACCGCTCAGTATTGCCGGGATTATCCGACAGTGGCTCAACGAACCTGCCCAGACCGGCGGCGGCAAACCACGACGGCATTAATCGTTGCCGAACAGGCTTACGTATACTATAATCATGTGCGGGGACCGGTATCCATAACGGCATACCGGTTCTCTGCGTGATGCAGCCTCTGATAGGTAATGGGGCCCGCAATCGAACCCAATCTGGTTATCCACTGGAGTAGTTTTTCTCCGGACAGAATGTGACGGAGGTTGGGCACCAGTTTCGGACATGTTCTGCATGCGTAAACAATAACGGCATTTCGAATTGCTTCGAGTTAAAGGATAAACGATGCCTACAAAGCGCGAAAAAGGCTTTTACAAAGAGAACTACGGCACACCTGAGCGGAACGCAAAGAAGACGGGCACCGAGGGTATTCCGGGGCCGACAAAGGCCGCCGTCATTATGGTCGCTCTGGGTACCAGCGCCTCCTCGCAGATCTTTCAGAATCTCGAGGAAGGCGATGTTGAGAAATTGACGGCTGAAATCGCCAATCTCGACAGTATCAGTTCCGAGACCAGAGAAGCCATTCTCGAAGAGTTCCACAATCTCGCTATGGCACAGCAGTTCGTTTCGCAGGGGGGGATCGATTACGCCCGTGAAATTCTGGAGCAGGCGTTGGGGCCGAGAAAGGCCAAAGAAATACTCGAGAAGGTCCAACAGAGCATTCGTACCACCGGGTTTAATCTCCTCGAGGATGTTGATCCCAAACAGTTGGTCAATTTTATTCAGAAAGAACACCCTCAGACGATCGCGCTCCTTCTCGCGCATATGGAACCGGGAAACGCCGCCCCGATTATCTCTGCCTTGCCGCAGGAATTACAGGTTGACGTCGCCACCCGAATTGCCACCATGGAAAGTATCTCGCCGGAAACACTGGATCAGGTTGAGGAAGTGTTGGTCGGACAGGTGAAATCACTATTCGGTGGGGATGTCTCGGAGATTGGTGGTGTCAAAGCCGTTGCCGAAATGTTGAACAGCGTCGACCGCGGAGCCGAGAAGAACATTCTGGGGAACCTGGAACGGGAAAACCCGGAACTGGCGACCGAGATCAAGAACCTCATGTTCGTGTTCGAAGACGTCATGCTTCTCGACGACCGTTCAATGCAGCGGGTGCTCAAGGAGATCGATACAAAGGAGCTTTCCATGGCGCTCAAGGGTGCGAGCGAGGAATTGCAGGAAAAGTTCTTCAGGAATATGTCGTCGCGTGCCTCGGAAATGATTCGGGAGGAGATGGAGTACATGGGCCCGATACGGCTCAAAGATGTGGAAGAAGTGCAACAGCGCATTGTGGACGTTATTCGCCGCCTGGAAGAAGATGGAGAGATCATCATCAGCGGTCGCGGAGGAGAAGAAGAAATCGTTGTCTAATTCCGGTCTTCCGGAGAAAAACTCTGAATGTCGATAGCGAATCATACTCCTGGTAGTAACATGATTCGCTGCCGCCGACTACCGATCGACCGCTTGTTTGAGGAACACCATGAAACCGACACCGCTCAATCCAAATCAGATAGCGCAACTGATTGATCATGTCCTGAAGTCCCGTGATCCGGCCACCGTCGGCCTGCAAAGAATTCTCAAAACGAAAGAGGACCACGCCAAAGGGTTTCCGTATCGGTCCCATGAGTATACTCATTTCGGGGAAGGCGGCGGTAATTCGGAATCATTGTCAAAAGACGAAAGGCGAATTCTGCAGCTCGAAAAGGAGTGCAACCTTCTTCGGGCTCGCCTGAGCGAACAAGAAAAGAAGTTTCACCGCGATAAAGAGGCCGCCCAACAGGACGGCGTTCGTCAAGGGCATGCGGAGGGGCGAAAAGAGGCTGAAGCGGAGTTCAATAAACAGCTTGAGCAGAGAATATCAAAAATCGAGGAACGGCTTGCCGCTACCCTCGATAGAATCGACCGGCAACGGAAAAAAGTCGTTGTTTCGGCCGAGGCACAGGTTACCAATTTGGCAATGGCGGTAGCGCGAAAAATTATTGCGCGCGAGATTGAAGAGAATAAAGAGATTGTACTTGGAGTGGTACGAAGAGCCTTGGCAC
>CAZEMW010000269.1:0-5697 GCA_964513105.1 uncultured Fibrobacterota bacterium | reverse complement strand
CATTATGGAAGACGATGCGGTCGCAGATTTCGATCGTTTGGATTTCACGGCCAAAAGATCTTCACCGGTCCAAAGCACTGCGCACTTTTTCCGCCAGCACCCTTTTGGTCAACGGTTTCGTCGCAAATTCACGGCAGCCGATCTCCTTTGCTGTTTTCTCGTTTACTTTGTTGCTGTAGCCGGTGCAGAGAATTATCGGGAATTCGGGAGCGATTCTCAAAATTTCCCGGGTAAGCTCAATTCCCGTGCGGTGCGGCATTGTCTGGTCGGTGATCAACAGATCATAATTGCTCGGGTTTTCGGTAAAGATTCGGAGGGCTTCATTGCTGTCCGTTACGGCGGTTACCGTGTACCCCAGAGAGGTGAGCATAATTTCGCCCAACTCGGCGAGAGCTTTTTCATCGTCCACAAACAGTATGCGTTCATCTCCTCCTGCCGGCGACCGACGCTGCTCCGATTCGGTAACCGTTACCCGAGGGGCCTTTGGAAAAAGGAGCTTAAATACCGTACCTTTACCGACCCCGCTTTCAACCAGTATGTTTCCCCCGTGAGATTGCATGATACCGTATACGACCGATAACCCCAAACCGGTGCCTTCGTTTTCGCTTTTGGTTGTATAGAAGGGCTCAAATATGTGAGCGATAAGCCGTTCGTCCATTCCGACGCCGGTATCTTTGACCTCCATTATGGAATAGAAACCCGGCTCAATCGGCCCCAGAATTCCTTCCTGCTGTTTGTCCACGGTTTGCTCGTGCAGCTCAATGGATAGTGTGCCTCTTTCATCCATTGCGTGAACGGCATTCGTCGAAAGGTTCATAAGAGCTTCGTGGACTTTGGTGGAGTCGGCTATGACCGGTACCGTATCCTTTCGGATGTCTGCGGTAAGTTCCACCGTCGAGGGGAGAGATGCACGAAGTAGTTCCATGACCTCGCGGACCACGGGGCGCAGATTGGTAGGAACCCGCTCTTCCGGTCCCCTTCGGCTGAATGTAAGTATTTGAGAAACCAGGTGGCCGGCTCGCCGTCCGGCTTTCAAGATATTCTCCGCATACCCCGTAAGCATCTTGTCGCCTTCGACCTCTCCGAGCAGCATGTCCGCATATCCGATTATCGGGCCGAGCATGTTGTTGAAATCGTGTGCGATTCCGCCCGCCAGTTGTCCGATTGCCTGCATTTTCTGGGACTGACGCAGCTGTTCTCGGGCGTTCATGAGCTCGGTAATATTGCGGAGAATGGCAACGAATGTCCCGGTCTCGGAATCCACTATCGATAAGCTGACCGAAACATCTATTTCATCCCCAGTTCGAGTTCTATGCTTCCACTCAAAGATCTGCGGCGTACCGGACGAAGCACGTTCGGCCATTTCTTCACTAAATTCCTCCGAACCTTTTCCATTTGCCTGTATCGTTGGAGAAAGCTCTCTTGGGTGACGACCCACGATTTCCTCTTTTTTACCTACTCCAAAAAGCTTAAGCGCTTGCTGATTGCAATCTACGATACCGCTCGCATCGAGTAGCAGTACCCCGTCTCCGGCAGCCTCAAATAGTGTCCTGTACCGTTTCTCACCGGCTTCGAGAGCCTTGACGGCCTCTCTGGTTTGTGTAATATCCCGGGCCGCGGCAATCACCGTTGACACTTCCCCTGAATTCGAGAATTCCGGCGACAGTATCCAGTCGATCCACCGACCCGACGGAAGCTGAAATTCGATCCTGTTGGGTTGCTGCGAAGAAAACACTGTGTCTATTGCATTCTCCCATAGTTCACACAGCTCTGCGGGAAAATTCAGGTCCGTATGGGTTTTCCCGATGAAACCCTCCACCGGGATGCCGGTCTGATTCTCCAGTATAGCATTGGCATAGAGATACCGGCGTTCACGGTCAAACCGTGTTATGGCATCCGGGGAGTTTTCAGCCAGAGCCCTGAATCGTTCTTCGCTTTCCTTAAGCGAATTCAGGCTTGACTTAACAAGAAAGTAGAGCATGAGACCGGTTACGGCGACAAAGAATCCACCTTTCACGGTCTGTAGAAAAGACAGCATGGAAGCAGATTCTCCCGATATTGTCTCTACCAGCATATCGGAGAAGATGATCCACATGATGCTCACGACGACATAAAGACCACTGATCACCAGAGGGGATCGGTCGGCGCCGGTGTGCTTCCCGTGTTTGCGTTGCATCGGCATTTCCCTTCGTTCCTGCCCGGTAATCCGGGGCCCAAAAGGTGCAGGACCCGACGTGCTCCTGTATAAGCATGCAATTATCCTGAAAGCATATCCACCCTAAGCCGAAAACTCCGGTGGGGACGCCTTAGGCCCTAAGAACGTTTTTATCCACAATGTTGTGTCGATACGACATACTTGTGTTTCTACGGCCCACCGGGGCCACACTTAACAGCGTGTGGCCGGTACTTCAGTGCCGATCCCGGTTTTCTCCGTTTTCTCAATGTACTCTCCCGGACGAAAGTCCGGGGCACACTGTTGTTGTAATGGAATTTAAAACCCGAGGGATGCATCTGGTGTTTCTGCTGCCCCCCGGGGCCACTTTTACCGGGCGAAAGCCCCGGTAAAAGCGTAGATACTGTAGCCGGCAAATCCACGCTCGGTCACTGAGCATAGTCGAAGTGTTAGTGGATTCGTCCTGCGTATAAAGTTCTTCTTAGCCGGCGCAGTTTGCCGGCTTAGTAGAACTTATGCCCTTTGGGTACAGTATCTTATGCCGCAATACAATAGCGGTGTTCTTCCGCATAATGCGGCTTAGTTTCGTAGCCAACTCAGGGCATTCTGCATAAGCTATTGCACGATCTCAATTAACATAGAAAATACTCAAGGTATCCCACCGAATCATCCGATCGGGGCGGGAGCCGATCACGTCGAAGCGTGCGGCGAGTCGGATCAGCCGGGATGCCGAATCATGCGCGTACGTTTCACGGCGATCCGACGGCCGAACGATTTTCGCTTATTCACCGGCCGCAGAAAAGACTACTCCGCCAAACGGCAGAGCTGTGGGATACCAATTTCGCGACTGGTCAACCCATTCTGAGCCGAGACGGCGAATTGTCGAACCCAATGACGAGCGGGTTGGTATTTCGCCCGGACATTCCCGCAAGCAAACCCGTTCCGGTGAACGCAAGCCTGGCGTTGGCGAAAACCCATGTCGTAATCGCCTCTTCTTCGTGAACTGTGCATAACAGGGCATTTCTCGCGATTACAGCAGCGAGTTCTCCAGGAAAACAAGGAACCGACGCCATGATCGTGTGTCCGCGCTCTCCCGATACCGGTCGGTGTCAAAGACGGTGAACGCATGCGGCGCGTCTCCGTATGTGGTCATTTCGTGGGGTATACCGGCTTTTTCCAGTTCCTGTGCAAGTGAGGCAAAGTCCTCCATCGTGATATGATCGTCCGCCGTGCCGTGGAAAACAAGAACTTCACCTTTCGTATCCGAGTAGTTCTGTCCCTTTGGGGTACTCAATCCACCATGGAAGGTAACGAACGCTTTCATATCGGTACCGGACCGGGCAAGCTCCAGCACGGCCGCACCACCGAAGCAATACCCCGCGACCACCGCGTTGGTTGTGTCGCCCCCTTGTTGCGCCGCGACCTCCAGCCCTCCAGTCAGCAGACGTCGCATTTTCTGCCTGTCCTTGTACAACTCACCCGTAAGGCGCTGTTTTTCTTTCGTTTCCGTCGGGCGAACCCCTTTGCCGAAAAGATCCACGGCAAAAACAGAATAGCCTTCCTGCGCAAGCATGTCGGCCCGTTTCCGTTCATACTCGGTCAACCCATCCCAATCGTGAATAATCACCACAAGACCGCTGCTCGTTGAAGGCTCGACATAGTATCCTTCGTAGTCGTTACCATCGATTTCATACTGAACCGATTTCCCTGTATTCCCCCAGATCATTGCAGTGGAAACCAGAAGAAAGTGGGGGACGGTGGTCCGGAACTCGAGATTGGGGCGGCAAGGTTGGGGGACGGTGGTTCAGACATGAACCAATCTACCGACTATCCCGCGCATCGCGGGGACGGAGGTTCGGAACGCACAGGGGACGGAGATTGAACGCAAAGCGAACGCTGTCACTAGAGATTGAGGCTGCAAGCTTGGGGGACGGGCTTGGGGGACGGAGGTCCAAACAGTTGGGGGACGGAGGTCCAAACAGGGACCGAGAAAAACACCTTCCGAATAGGAAAAGACAGGTTTGGGCAGCCGCAATCGAAACGGGCGGAGATTCAAACGCAAAGCGAACGCATCTACACGAACTTAAGACAGAAGTGCAAAGCAATTACATTTCGCGGGCGGCCGGTCGATACCCTCGAATGTTTCTGAAACGATGTGAACACTTCCAAGAAATGGGACGGTCCTGAAAAAAGATGACCCTCAAAGACTGCAACGGCACAGTATCGGTGTCCTACCGCTTTCCCCTTCTTGAACACTTGAACAGTAAGGAAAAGAATTCGTTCGCACCAGTTTACCGAATACCTCCGCATCCCTCCGATATTTGGGAACTCCCGCGCTACGAGACTCAGAATTGGACAGTGTTGCCGGAAAGCGATCTCGCGTATTGCTGTATTAAGCCGCCGCCTTCTCAATCTCAAAGGGGAAAGGGATGATTTCTGCGACTTCCTTCCCTTTCCGAGCAGCCCGCAATACAGTGTTAGGGCTTAATCCCACGATTTTTGCGACCAGCGCTCCGGTATACCCCGCCACGCAGACTGCCCAGAACGCAAACAGCCTCAAGGCCTTGGATTCATTCCCCGATCGATTATACCTTGGTATATACTGAACAATGAAATGATTCAGGGCCTCTGAATATAGCTTCGGCATAAGGTCGGGCTGCTTCTGCAACCGAATACGAAAGCTGCGTTCTCTTTCGATCTCCAGGATTTTTGCCCGAATCCATTCACGTTCCGTATCGGAGGCGTGATCGGGCGGCGTTGGTTCGGTAAAGGCGAGATCGGAGAGGTTTTCCCAAGGGTCAAATTCTTCAGATCGATACTGAGAAAGCCCTGCAAGATATCCAATACACCCGTATTCCGATATCCCCAGCTCCAACATCATGTATTCTGTTCTGAGCCAGGAGTACTCTCGATTGACCCCCAGGAGATCAGCATGGCTGGTCCAGGGGTATTCGAGCAGAGCGTCGAGGTCTGAAACAATTCCGGCTTTGAGCGGATTGGCGTGCACATACAGGATGAGATTCCGCAAATACGTTCTGCTCCGAACAGGAATCGATTTGAATCTGTCCCAAAATACCGACCCACGCCGATGATGCTTTTTGTTTATATACTTCGCAAGTTTCCCATTGATAAATTCATCATGTTGCTGAAATGTTCTTTTGTCCCCGAGGGCCTGAGGATCAAATGATAATGGTTTGACATTAGGGCGAAGCCATAGCAACGACAGTCGTATTTCGTTAATTGTTCATTTAAGACTTCAAGAAAAAAACAACGGTCGCCGTCCGAAGAGAACAAGGTAACAGAATCTACTGAATGGGACATCACATGTTGGATATCGCCGGGGACATGAATGCGTGGCTTGCGCGACATGATAGACCTCACTTGATGAATATGATTTGAATGACGAGAATGCATTGGATACTGTAGCTGACAAATCCACTTTTTGTGGTTAATTTTGTCCTGCGTATGAAGTTCTTCTTAGCCGGCGCAGTTTGCCGGCTTAGTAGAACTTATGCCCTTTGGGT
>CAZEMW010000268.1:0-5712 GCA_964513105.1 uncultured Fibrobacterota bacterium | reverse complement strand
CTCCGTAACATTGTCGCTACCGCTCCCCGGCAAGCGGAACTAGCTCCCACCGGGATCAATCCACTATAGTCTCTTGTGGTGTCGCACCTTGTCGGCGCATCCGATCGTCCGGCATCGGCAGAAGGCGAAACGTCGGAATGGAGCATCAGGCCCTGTGGTAAGGAACACTGTATGAATCAACCCGTTGATATTGTAATCGTTGCCGCGGGTATGGGCACTCGGCTGGGGCTGGACATGCCGAAGGCGTTTGTTGAGCTCAACCGCAAGCCCCTTCTTGAGTATTCACTGGAGACATTCGTGAGTTTTACGCACACCGGGCACATCACGGTTGTAATCCCCCATGACCGGCTGGAGACGGCTCGTGAATACCTTGAGCCCAAACACTTTTCCGTTCCGGTGTCTCTGGTGCCCGGCGGGGAGCATCGATGGCAATCCGTACGAAACGGCGCCGCGACCTGCTCGACCGAATGGATTCTGGTACATGACGCCGCTCGGCCGTTTGTTACCCACACAGTGATTGAAAATCTTCTTGCCAAAAGAGAAACGTATCAATGCGTGGTTACGGCCGTACCGGAGATAGACACGATCAGGCGCTTCGAGGGTGATTGTTGCGTTGAAACGCTCGACCGCTCCCAAATCATACGGGTTGGAACGCCGCAGCTGTTTCACCGCGAAAGCCTGATGAATGCATTCTCCCGGGCTCAACTGCGCGAGGAGCCCCCCACCGACGAAGCGGTATTGATGGAAAAATGTGGACACCGGGTGGGATTTGCCCGGGGTGACCCCATGAATTTCAAAATCACAACCCGCTCGGACCTCGAGACCGCGGAGGCGATTCTTGCCCGAAGATAACGCACGGCTCCGTCGATGTGACTGGGCCGGAGACGATCCTCTCTATATAGCCTATCACGACAACGAATGGGGCATCCCGGTTCACGACGACCGAAAGCTGTTCGAGATGCTGATTCTTGAAGGGTTTCAGGCGGGACTGAGTTGGATAACCATACTCAGAAAACGCGAGAATTTCCGCTCAGCTTTTGTCGACTGGGACTGGGAGCGGATCGCCCGATTTACCAACCGTGACGTTGAGCGTCTGATGAGGGATTCCGGTATTGTCCGCAACCGGCTCAAGATCACTGCCGCGATAAAAAATGCGCAGGCGTTTATGCGGGTGCGGCAGGAGTTCGGCTCTTTTGATACCTATATCTGGCAATTTACCGATTACAAGACCCTTCGCCCCCGGAAACGCGCAGGCTCATTTGCCGAACTTCCCACCCACACGGCCGAATCCGATGCTATGAGCAAAGATCTCAAGAAACGTGGATTCTCATTTGTTGGAACCGTTATCTGCTATGCCCATATGCAGGCGACCGGGATGGTCGACGACCATCAGAAGCAGTGTTTCAAGGCTCGGAAAGGATAACCGTTGGAGAAACACAAGACACACCTGCGATATCAGAAAACCGACGCAAACCGTCGGCCTGCCGAAGTACTTATCGCGCGGCTTCTGCGAGAAGCATTTTCAGAGTCCTCACAAAACGTGATTGTCGCGGTGGGAGGGCCGGGAGGAACGGGGAAATCGACTTTCTCCCGGGAGTTGGCCGGTCTGCTCGGAGATGCCGCGATATTGTCTCTCGACGACTACAAAACCTCACGCGCGGAGCGTCGGGAACGAGGAATACTGGGCTCTCACCCCGAAGCAAATCGCATTTCCCTGATTCGGCAACACTTGGATACCGCGCGAAAGGGAGACGCATTTCAGAAGCCGATTTACAATAACGAAACCGGAGACATTGACAGGACCGAACCTTTCACGCCAAATCGGTTTATTGTTGCGGACGGTGAAATCTCCACTTACCCGCACTTTCGCTCTTCGGTCGACCTGGCGATTTTCATCGATTCCGACTGGCGAACCCAACTGGCAACCCGTGTTTCGCGCGACATCAACGACCGCGGATACACGCGAGAAAAAGCGATCACCACTTTCCTGCAGAGTAATCTTCGCGATTTCACCCTTTTCGGCGCTGAAAACAAGAAAAACGCGGACATTCACCTGTTCTGTCGTGAGGATTACTCCCTGGTGGTGGAATCGATCGAGGAAGAGCTGTTCCGTCGATTCGAGAGCCTGCTGAACGAAGATCTGGCGGCCGTAGCCCTGTCGGGATGCATATGTGCGGTAACAACCCCGTTTGACCGCAACGACCGGCTTGACACGGAATCCTTTATCCGGCATTTGGATTTTCTGTCCGACAAGGGCATTTCGAGAATTCTGATAAACGGCACCACGGGTGAGTTCCATTCGCTTTCCGGGCACGAACGAAAGCTTCTGCTCAAGGTGGCTCGACGGTACTTTCCCGGAATGGTTCTGTTTCAGGCCGGCTGCGACGGACTGGGTGAGACGCTCGAAGAGGTTCGCTGGGGTGAAGAGTATGGTGCCGATGCGATCGTGGTAATAACTCCGTACTATTATGCAGGTGTTTCTCCCGACGGAATTGTCCAGTATTACACCGAAATAGCCCGTCACACAACCCTTCCTCTGATTGTCTACCACTTCCCTCGACACACTCAGATTTCCCTTTCGGCCGAGGCATTGCGGCGCATCCCGCATGCGGCCATAAAAGATAGTGCCGCGAATCTGGAACTGGTGCCGGCAACCCCCGCATATTTCATCGGAGGCGATCGAAAAATCCTCCAGTGCTACGAAAAGGGTGGTTCGGGATTTGTCACGGGGATCGCCAATGTGTTTCCGGAACCCTATCTGGAAATCGAACGAGCCGCCTCGAACCGTGAAAACCGATACGCAAATGAACTACAACAGTACATTTCCGAACTATCCGCGCTGTTCACCGGCATAACTCAGCCGGCAAAGATAAAGGAAGCCGTCGCCGCTCGCCTCCTCGGCTATCCCACCCGTGTCCGTCCCCCCCATACAGGTCCCTCATCGGATGAACGGGACCGTATTCGTGCATTTGTTGCGGATTACTCTCCCGGGACTTTTCAGTCCGGCGTGGCTTAAACGTCCCTTTTGGAAAGATCGGACTTCGGCTCTGCTCAGTTACCGAAGGTAGAAATTCGGAAATCAAACAGTTCTGTCTCAATCCTGGGTTCTCCCGGGATCATTTTTTCTCTGAGGTCCGATCTTTCGAGTTAGTCGGCATGGTACGGGCGCCGCAAATGCGGTAAAATGTATACTTTAACGGCCGGCATATCGATTGCGTGGGATTGTCGGTCCGCATTCCGTACGACACGGTAATGCTGAAATGTGAAATCTCAGAAATCATTTGCGGCTTTGCCGGCCAGGAGTCATTATGCCGACTTTCGAAATTTGGCCCGGAAAACCATATCCCCTTGGGGCGACGTGGGACGGACGGGGAACCAATTTCGCACTGTTTTCCGAACATGCCGAAAAGGTGGAGCTGCTTTTGTTCGATAATCGAGAGCAGCTCGAGCCGTCCGAAACCGTTGTTCTGAACGAAAGAAGTGCGTCGGTCTGGCACTGCTACATCCCCACGGCGAAACCGTCACAATTCTATGCATACCGGGTACACGGCCCCTATGCCCCCAAAGAAGGACACCGATTCAACTCGGCAAAGGTTCTCCTGGACCCGTACGCAAAAGCAATTGCAGGCCCCTACACCTGGGACGACACTCTTTTTGGTTACAAGGTGGGACATAAGCTGGCGGATCTGTCAAAGGATGGACGGGATTCTCTGCGATACACGCCAAAATGCGTGGTCTGCGATCCATTTTTCGACTGGGCGGGAGACAGTCCGCCCCAGGTCCCCTGGAACGAGACGGTTATCTATGAAACGCACGTCAAAGGCCTGACAATGCTGCACCCGGAAATCCGTGAACCGTTGCGGGGTACCTACGCCGGGCTTGCATCGGAGCCGATAATCGAATATTTGACAAATCTGGGGGTCACCGCGGTTGAGCTTCTTCCCGTTCAGCAGCATGTCGACGATCGCTATCTGGTCGATAACGGCCTGGTGAACTACTGGGGGTATAATACCATCGGATATTTCGCGCCCGATTGTCGGTATGCGGGATGGGGATGCGAAGGAGATCAGGTTGGGGAATTCAAGGACATGGTGCGCACGCTGCATCGGGCGGGAATAGAGGTTATTCTCGATGTCGTGTATAACCACACGGCCGAAGGGAACCAGCTTGGACCCACGCTCTGCTTTCGGGGAATCGACAATGCGTCGTATTACCGGCTCAGCCCAAAAGACTCCCGATACTACATGGATTTTTCCGGCTGTGGAAACAGCTTTAACCTTCGTCAACCTCATGTGCTGCAGTTCATGATGGACAGTCTGCGCTACTGGGTCACCGAAATGCATGTCGACGGTTTCCGCTTCGATCTGGCTTCAGCACTTGCGCGTGAGTTTTTTGAGGTGGACAAGCTCTCGACCTTCTTCGATATCATTCATCAGGACCCCGTATTGTCGCGGGTGAAGCTTATTGCCGAACCGTGGGATATTGCCGAAGGGGGCTATCAGGTCGGAAACTTTCCGGAGCTGTGGAGTGAGTGGAACGGCAGATACCGGGATACGTTGAGACGATTCTGGAAAGGCGACGACAGTCAGTTGGCGGATCTGGGATATCGGATAACCGGATCAAGTGATTTGTTCGAGGAAGCCAACCGAAAGCCGTCGGCAAGCATAAATTTCGTTACCTGCCACGACGGTTTCACGATGCTTGACCTGGTCAGCTACAATGATAAGCACAATGAAGCCAACGGTGAAGGGAATGCCGACGGAAGCGATCATAACGACAGTTGGAACTGTGGCGTCGAAGGCCCGACGGACGACGAAGCCGTCGAGGAGCTTCGAAGCAGGCAAATTCGCAACTTTCTGACAACCCTTCTGCTGTCGCAAGGCACCCCGATGATCCTTGCCGGGGATGAACGGCTCCGTAGTCAGGGCGGTAATAACAACACATACTGTCAGGACAACCACCTCACCTGGATCAATTGGGATTCCGGAGAGTATACAGAATCACTCGTTCAGTTTACCGCGGACCTGATCTCATTTCGAAAATCACACCCGACATTCCGCCGCAAACGCTTCTTCCAGGGGCGACGGGTGCATGGGAAAGACGTTCGCGACCTGATGTGGTTCCGCGTGAGTGGTGACGAAATGGACGAAGAAGACTGGAATCACTCGTTTGTGAAGGCATTCACCCTTTTCCTGGCCGGCGGCGATATTGGCGAACGGGATCGTTCCGGGTATCCGGTGGAGGACGATGCCTTTGCGATCCTGTTCAATGCTCACCACGAGCCGGTGGAATTCACCGTACCGTTTCCCGAGCGCACCTGGCGCAGAGTAATCGATACGTCGTTGACCACTCCGAAACTGCTGCCGACCGAGGTGGCTCCCGTTGCGCCAAACACGATGCAGCTCAGTCCACGGTCGGTGGTGGTCCTCATAAATCCCATTCCGTAGATAGTGCCTGTCCGGAAACTCGCTTCAGTGCCTCGACCGAGCGAGAAAGTGACTGGCGAGGCGTCACAAAAAGGCGTATCCGGTGAGATACGGCGATTTAGATACTGTAGCCGACGGAGTCCGCGCAGGCGGGTTTGTCGGCTACAGTATCTTATGCCGCAATACACATAGAATATCTTCCGCCCGGAACGGCTTGGGACAACGAAGCCGGGCGCTTTCGCAGCCGGTCGAGGCGCTGAATGGGGTTTTCGGACAGGCACTACTT
>CAZEMW010000267.1:0-5713 GCA_964513105.1 uncultured Fibrobacterota bacterium | reverse complement strand
CAGCAGACCTCCGAAGGTCCATTCAGGTCTACGGTCCCGGCGGGTGACGCTTGAACGGTGATCGGCAGCGCCGTCGCACCACTCGTGCCGTACTGGTTTCCGGACCGCACCATTATCTCGCCGACAGCTCCCTCAATACCCGGTTCTACTCCAACCAGAATGGTATCCGCACGAGAATACCCGGTAAGTCCCTCCGGTAGTTCCCAGATATAGAAGTCGGCATCGTCCACCGGCGCTACCCGGTACAACACGTGGAGCTCTCCCGCACAGAGGGTCGATTTGCCCGTGATCGGTCCCGGCGCATCCGGTGCATCGACTTTGAGATTCATCCCGTCCTCGCTCACCGATCCCAGGAGCAGTTCCCGCGGACGACTGCAGTAGCGGTCTTCACACTCTTTTGGCGTTTCCACGGTAATCGTCAGTTTTTTCCCCACCGTGTCGGGCTGCACCAGAGCCGCTTTCCAGGGATTTTCTGCGTTGTCTTTGCGGTACAACAATCGAATATCTTTCGACCGTGTTACATTCGGATTGTTGCCAAAACCGCAGGTAGCCGTATATCGGTACCGCCTGAGGCTTCGATGCTTGCTGTAGGGAGCAATGAAGACCCCCCAGTACCGCGTGGTGTCGGCGCGAGCGATCCCATTCGGCAATGTGGACTGCATAGGGGCCCGGTCAACCCTGTAAAGATGAACACCCCGGTACCCTTCCGTCCAGGGCGTGTCGATCGCGACCGTGAGATAATCTCCATCCGGATGTCTGAGGGTGTGTTCGAGTGTTTCATAGACGTAGGTACTGGTATCCCCAAGAGGCGCTCCCGAAAGCTCCCATTGTATATCCCCACGAAGCTCAAGTTCTCCGGGACCACGGGTATTTTCCAGGAGGCGTCCACTCCCCTCGTCAAACCGAAAATGGGTGACAAGACTGCGTGCTTCCAGCGGATGAGAAGCCGATATGGTCCGGCACATCCAGTCCCTGATCAGGTCCTCATCGAGGGCGACATCCCAAATTTGGACTTCGTCTATAAGTCCTTTGAATCGCTCACCGATAAACATCTTATAGTAGCCCCGATCTTTGAGTGTGCCGTCTTCGTTGACACCGAGAGCTATGTCTCGCATTTTCGGGTGCAATTCACCATTCAAGTACACATCTATCGTATTGTCTTTCTTTACCACGGCAACATGATTCCATCCGTAGATATCGAGCAGATACTGTCCATGCACCGAAACATCCGGTTTTCCGTTCGCATGGAACCTCATGCTGCTCTGCGAGAAAGTCTCAAGAATGGTTGTCGCCGACCATTCCTTCTCGTTGTTGCGGCTGAACCGAATCAGGTTTCCTTCTCCTTTGAACCAGAGAGATATCGTATATTCGTCGTCCGGACGGGAAAAGGGAGTCAAACGGGCCTCGGTACTGTCCCCGCCACGGAAACGCAATGCATATCCGGGGCCGTGCAGCCCACCCGGCACGGCGCCACGAACGACAAGGACATACTCACCACGGGATCGCTCACCGCCGGTATTCGTAAACAGAGCTCCCGAGGCCGGTTCCTGTGCCGCCCCTGTGCTGCGCCAGTTATACAGATCGGCGTTGTTATTCCTCATCAGAAGGCGATTGGTGGTGCCGGTTCCCGCGACAGGATTCCCACGATATCGATATCGGACCCGATATTCCGAGTTCACCGTTCCATTTGCGGTAAATACACCGTAATAATAGTTCGCCATTCGGGAATAGGCCGTGGAAGGAAGCTCGGTATCGTTTGGCGGCTGGTTGACCAGATAGACATGAACCCCCTCGGGCCCACCGGTCCCAAGCTCCGAAACCGTGAAATGATCACCGTTGGCATGGCTGATCGTTACGGCGGCATTCGCCCAGCCCGAAGGATATAGATTCTTTGATTCGTCTCCTATTGGTGCACCCGATTTCATATAGTTGGAATAGTGCGAGAAATCGAACTTCTGAAGCAATCCATCGGCGGCACCAGATTGATCCGCAACCGAGCCGTTGACGTCCATTACATCGAATCGATACGCATTGGCCAGGTTTGCGTACTGAGGGTGATGCGAAGTAACCTTTCGGCACATCCAGTTTCGGATTTCCGTGGAAGACAACGATGTCTTCCATATGCGTAGCTCATCGAGTCGGCCTCGGTACCAGGCCGCATTCTCCCGACTATCCATTCCGGTTCCCGCAAGCAGCAGTGTACGGGCACAATCCCCGGGCGTCACGGCGGTAGCTTCTCCCTTTACCGAACCGTTCACATACAGACGATACCGATTGCCGCTCTTTACCGCGGCGATATGGTAGTACCGGTTTAGTTCTAATACGGGACCGGATATATCGGCAATCGTTCTGCCCGAATTGTCGGCGACCGTCCAGTAAATGCGGTTGTCGGCACCGAAACGAATTCGGTTGCCCCCCGCGCCGGTCGAACCAACCATTGTCAGGAGGCCCTGCTCATTTCCGGTCAACTCGGGATACATCCAGAATTCCAGCGAATAGTCTTCCGACGCATCGTTGGGTTTGTACGAAGAGGAGAAATCGACATGATCGTCGTACCCGTCGAAACGCAACGCCAGCCCTGCTCCAACCGTGTCCGTATCACGTATCAGTTGATCACAATCCCGCACTTTCTCGATCATTCCCTGATACTTGGGAAAATTTTCCTTGGTATCATAGAGACTGTTGATCATGCCCCAGAACGAAACACGCCTGGTGACCCGATTATACTCCCAACTGCCGGTGAGTGTCAGCTCATTTCCTCCAGAGTATCCGAGACTGGTCAAGGTGTCGACCAGTTCGTGGATGAGGGGAGTCAGCCGAGGATCCTTCTGAAGCTTCTGGTAGTTTCTCCAGTACGGATACACGGGTACGCTCCACCGAGACGGCACCGAATCCCCCGGGTCGCCTCCCATGCCGCCCTCATAGCAGTACAATTCTTTTCCGAACAAGCGTACCTGATCGGAGTACTTTTTCATTTTCTCGTACCAGCCGCCTTGAATCCTGCCGCGGATATCCTCGACCATCTCGTCGACAGTCGTGTTCTCATCCCACGTCTTTTTCGCTTCTTTAGACGGTCCCCAATAGTAGGTGGGTGCATACACATCATAATTCTCAACGCCGCACTCCTCGATTCTTCGTATTCCGTCAAAACCGTAGGTAGCGATAACCCGCTTTACACGGTACCGGTCTTTCCCGAATACCTCGTGCCATATGCGGAAAATATTCTTTGAGATTTCGACATATCCGTCTACCCATCCGCCGCGAGCTTTCACCCAGTTGGTCTGGTCTTGATACGGAGGGGCGTAATTCCATGCCTCATTGGAATACTCCAGATACACCATTAGATTCGGGTCCAGCCGATCGCGGACCAGTTCCGCCATCTTCCGGACGGCATAGTCATTCGCTGCGTGGGGGACATTAAACCACAGGTGATTTCCCGTGCGATTGCACAGCTCCACGGCCCATTCATAGGCCAGTCCACAGCTATGCGGACCTTTGGACTGGTTCCAGAAATCCATTGGAGTGCGATCTTCCCAAGTTCGAAACGGACTATTATTTGTCTTGAATGCTCCCATGAAACGAATCATGTAGAAGGGCTCTAGCTTTTCGAGATAAAGTGGGCTGAAGACCTCTCCCTTGTTCTCATAGAGATCTTCCTTAGATTTCAGATAGAGGCGGATGTTGCGAACGTGGTTTCCCTTTTTCGAATTCAGAAGCTTGAAATGAATATTCCTCCAGGTCAGATCATCCGGATTGTATTTGACTCGAAACTCAAGTCGGCCCGAATCCGAATAGATAGGATAGCAGGACCGATGATACGGGTTCTCGTTTTGGCAATCCGCAGATGTAACGCTTCGGGGCGCCCAGGAATCAACTTGGAATTCTCCTTCCCCGTCCCAGCGCAGTACGTACACAGAGTCGTCGTGAAGATTCGGTGAAGGCGCATTGGCAATAAGGTAGGTTATTTGATCCTCTTCTTCACCCGTTTGTGCGTTTCTGAACGGCACGGCCAGCGGATACCCCTGTTCGTCGCACGGCACCTCATTCTGCCTGGGGCTGAACATACGAGCAATACGAAACTTGTTGAGAAAAAGATGACCGGCTCCGCCTCCGTTCAATCCGACCCTGAAACACTTCGGCTTTGCAGAGACACTCGCGGCAGTACCCACAAGTACAAGCGCGACAAGAAACAGCCGAGCGGCACAAGCCCGTCCGTGTTGGCTCCTGGGAATGTAGCTGCTTCTTACTGATACGCCGTCTGCCATTTGGATTTGCCTCCGCTAATACTCACCCATGGTGTACCGCCGTTCACCGAAACCCGTTTGATGATGCCTTCGTCCCAGGACGGCGGTTTCCTTGGAGTTGTGCATTTCGATACGCTTTTCCATTATACACGGAACAAGGTAGTTCGCCGAACACTTCCTGAACGATTCTGCCCCGAAGACTCTGTTTTCTCCTGGGAAGTACCTCAATTTAAGCGCAAAAATGAAGTCATCAAGCTATATCCGTTTCACTTGTAAAACCAAGGACTTACATGGGGTTCGGCCTTGTCAGCAAAACCGTGCAAGTCATTGAATTTAAACAAGATGCACGCATTGTAGGGTTAGCTGTAATATAATCCCAACACCTTGGAGGCGCATGAATTTCTTGGAGGGGAATAGTTTTCATTTCACCAGCGGCACATAAACCAACAAACAGAGCTCACTCGCACTACTTTTTCTAAAGTGGCCGACCTCCTCCCACACGAGCTTGCGCGCTTGGCAAGCCGCCTCGCAGCATTCTTACGCAGAATGCCGTGAGTCGGCTGCGAAAATTGGGCTAAAGTAGTTGTCGGATTTTGGAACGATGGAAAGGGACCAGGTTTGTTCCCATTCCCGGGGAGTTATCGGTTGGGTGAGGTGAAGGCAGGAAAGGAATCTGGAAGGGGTATCGAACGGAGAACCGAAGTCGATACCCACTATCCCGGGGGGGGTGACCGAGTATCTACTACTCGGTTTCTAATTCATCCAGTTCCTCTTTTAGCCGCTTGATTTCTTCATCGATCTCGCGGGTCTCTTTCTCCGTTTTCTCCACCAACTCATTGCCGCCTTCCCTGGCCATTCGTTTTGCCGTGGCGGCAAGCACAAACTCCAGATCAAACTTCAGATCGGCGACACGTTGCTCAGGGTATGCCTTCAGTCTTTCTGCATCCGCAACTTTGAGGTCCTCACGAATAAGCGTGCCGTACTCTTCATACTTGCGCCGCAATTCCCGTAACGAGTCTCCCGGCATGGCTTCTTCGGATCGGGCGTAGCGTACCAGGTCTCGTGCAAGAATAGAGTACCGGGCGGTGAGCATCTCGGAAGTGAATGCACGTTCACGTTCTTCATCCTCAACGCGCTTCAGCAGATCAGCGCCTTCGGTGAGCATATCGATCGATTCTCTGAATTGACGCTGCCTCTCAAGTGCAAGTCCGGCTATCAGCGCCCCTTCGGCCCGGAGAACTCGCTCAGCGTTGGCATGATACAGCTCATTTCCCACCGCAACGGCTTCCGGCCACTTGTTCGCTCGTATCAGCGCCCAGCCTTTACCCATCAATGCTTCACCGTACAGCTCGCTCGTCTCGAGAACTCGTCCGTACGCTTCGACCGCTCCCTGAAGCGCACCCGGTTCGGTCCGAAAATCTTCCATATAGATGTTCCCCATCAGCACGTTTATACGATCAATCATGTAC
>CAZEMW010000266.1:0-5715 GCA_964513105.1 uncultured Fibrobacterota bacterium | reverse complement strand
GAACGGCTTGGGACAACGAAGCTAGGCGCTGAAGGGGGTTTTCGGACAGGCACTAAATACCCGAATGCTTCGATCTAAGGCGGTGAAATCGGGGTGCCGGCATACAGCGGTGCCACACAGCACAGAGCATATCTCGCCCGGTACCGCTCATGGTGCCTGTTCTCCGTGTTTTCTCCCGTCAAAGAGTACCGAGATTTGTATTTTATACTGTAGGAGATCCGCGTATGGCGATTTGCGCCGGGGTCGTAACCTATTTAACGAGACAGGAAGGGCTGTTTGAAACAGGGTGAAAAATCCGGGCAAAATGAACTCGTCGCGGCTGTTCAGCCGTCGGGGGCACTGACACTGGAATTTGAGACAACGGATGTCGGACAGTCACGAGAGCGGAACATGATCGAGAAGCAGGTCGCAGGTCTGTATTCCCGATTACCCGGTAAGGCGATGCTCACACTGGGGCTGGTTGATCATGCCATTCGGTTTTCAGCCTCAATTGAGTTTCTGCGCGGGATCAGTTCCTGGTATGTACATGAACTCCTGACGCATCCTCGTCTCGAGGAGCTGCGAGAGGAAGCTGCTCCATCGTACGACGACAGCGATGTCGAAGCGTTCTGCCGGCGCGTTCCGCCTATGATCGGCGCCGAAGCGGTTGATTCGGATTTCGTATACGGAATCATCGGCTGGGTACGTAAAGCCTTCGAGAATGAAATTGAGGGGCGTACGGAACCGGTAGAGCAAATCTTGCGTTCCCTGTCTCCCGGCGCCGAGTTCCTTGTCGACCGCGTGCATTTCCATCTGGTCGAAAACCGCCGGGATGAAGAACGGCCGTTTGCGTTTATGGCGACATATTCGACACAAGCCGATTCCGGCGATGCGGTTCACCACCTTCCATTGACTCATGCTCTGAAGGAATTCAAAGGTCAATCGAGGAAACTCATTTCGCTGCTTTCTTCGGTGAAGAGCGCCGCCGCGAAGAGTTCTTTCATGCACTCAATACTCGAGAGCGGCGAGATCTTCCATCCTTTAAAACTGAGCGCTTCGGATGCATATACGTTTCTGTCCGAGGTCCCCGTGTACGAAGACTGCGGGATCCTGTGTAGAACGCCGAAGTGGTGGAACCGGTCGCCCCGTAAGCTGTCCGCCGGCATTACCATCGGAGATACGGGGCGAGGGAAGCTAACCGCAAAGAGCATCCTTAGCATGAAGCCCGTCCTTATGATAGACGGGGAGCCGATTTCGGAGTCGGAGGCCGAAGACATCGTGTCGAACTACAACGGCCTCGCTCTTATCAAGGGCAGGTGGACCGTCGTTGACCGTTCGGTTCTTGACAAGCAGTTGGCTCTGTTCGATGAGGCGAGTACTCTTGCCGAGGATATGGAGATCAGCTTTGCGGAAGCGACTCGCATTCTTGCGGGGTTGCAGAAAGTTGAAGTCGGAGGGGCCGAATGGGACGGGGATGTCGTGGCAGGTGCGTGGATGGAGAAGCATCTGAACAAGCTGAAGAACCCCGTCAAACCGACTTCGGTCGCCACGCCCCGCGGGCTCAAAGCCACCCTCCGGCCGTATCAGAAAGCCGGACTGAGCCGACTCAGATTTTTGCATGAGATGGGGCTGGGCGGGTGTCTGGCCGACGACATGGGGCTTGGGAAGACTCTTCAGGTTCTGGCGCTCCTTCAATTGCTGAAAGAAAAGGATTCATCCTTCGCAACATCCCTGCTCATTGTTCCGTCAACACTTATCGACAACTGGCTGTCGGAGGCAGAAAAGTTCACGCCGAAGCTCTCGCTCTGTGTGGCCCACACCGCCTATGTGGGAAAAGAGGGGTTGCAGAGGCTCGAAACCGACGGGGCAACGGAGTACGATCTCGTTGTGACGACGTACGCCATGGCGCGCAGGCTCGATTGGCTCACCGCCGGCACATGGTATTATTTGATTCTGGATGAAGCCCAGGCTATAAAGAATCCGAGCGCGGCTCAAACAAAGGCCATAAAGGGCATACCCGCTCTCCATCGTCTCGTGCTGACCGGAACGCCGATCGAGAACCGTCTGGGGGATCTTTGGACTCTATTCGATTTTGCAAACAGGGGTCTTCTTGGGTCCGCGAAGACGTTTCAGAAATTCGCGACCTCTCTGAACAACCGTCCCGAGGGATATGCCCGTCTTCGCGAAACAATCGGCCCGTATATTATACGGCGACTCAAGACGGATAAGACGATTATCGCGGATCTCCCGGAGAAGATCGAGATGAAAGCCTGGGCAACGCTTTCGAAAAAACAGATCGTGCTCTACAAAGCCCTGGTCGACTCGCTTTCCGCGATGCTTGCTTCGGCCGACGGTATCAAACGGAAGGGATTGATTCTGGGGTACCTCACGAAATTCAAGCAGGTGTGTAATCATCCCGACCATTTTGCCGGAACCGGAAAATTTAGAGAAGCGGATAGCGGGAAACTTCAGAAACTCGCCGAAATATGCTCCGAGATTCTTGAGAAACGGGAGCGGGTACTGGTGTTTACACAGTTTCGTGAAATAGTTGAGCCACTTGACCGGTTCCTGTCTCAACAGTTTGAGCGTAAAGGCGTATGTCTTCATGGCGGAACGCGGCTTGCCGGGCGACGCGAGGCGGTGGCGGCTTTCCAGGACGACAAACGGTACGTACCGTATTTTGTACTCTCGGTGAAGGCCGGCGGTGTAGGACTGAATCTAACCGCGGCAAATCATGTGGTGCATTTCGATCGGTGGTGGAATCCGGCGGTCGAGCGCCAGGCTGAAGATCGAGCGTTTCGTATCGGCCAGAAACGCACAGTCGTGGTGCATCGGTTTGTGAGCAAAGGAACAATCGAAGAGAAAATCGATAAAATGGTCGAGGAAAAGAAAGAACTCTCGGAGAAAGTACTCGTTGGCGGCAACGAATCATGGATCACGGAGATGTCCGACGAGAGAATAAGGGACATGTTCAAATTCGGCCTTCAGGAGAAATGAAAATGGGATACTGGAATGGCTTTGCGCCGTATGTTTCCGTGGCGGAGAGAAAAACGAAAGCTCGGAAACAGTTCGAGAAGCTTAACAAAAGGGGCGATTTCGAGCCGATTCGGATCTCCGGCAGAAAGATCGCCTCCTCCTGGTGGGGCAAATGCTGGGTTGAAAACCTTGAGCGGTATGCCGACTATGCCAATCGTATCGGGAGGGGCCGTTCGTATGTTCGAAACGAAATGGTCCTTGATCTAAAAATAGGTGAACGCGAGGTATCGGCTCTGGTCGCCGGCTCACGATCGAAGCCCTATCGTGTCGTGGTGTCGGTTGAATCAATTCGGGCGGCAACCTGGAAAGCTTTAATGCTCAGGTCTTCGGAATGCATCGAATCCGTAGGCGAGTTGCTCAAGGGAGAGTTCCCTCATGAGTTGAAAGATGTCTTTTTCGGACAGAAAACCGGACTGTTTCCCTCTCCGTCTGAAATTACGTTCTCCTGCTCTTGCCCTGACTGGGCATCCATGTGCAAACATGTTGCCGCTGCATTGTACGGCATCGGGGCCCGTTTCGATACCGCACCGGAGCTTTTCTTTTCGCTTCGCGGGGCGTGCATGGACGAGCTGATCGGAGCGGCCGCTCAAAAGGAAACTGAGAGATTGCTGGATCGAAAGACTCGTGGAAGCGATCGCCTGCTGACCGGTGAGAATGAAAATGATGACCTCGAGGCTTTGTTTGGAATTTCGATCGCCGGCGGACAGATGGAGAATGCTCCCGGTACCGACACCGGTGAGTTGGGTTCCATGATTGCGGGGAGTGGAGATCATTTTTCAAACGGAAGAGGGATTGGGCGTAAGAAGTCACCAGCGAAAAAGCCGGCAGCCAAGAAGCCGACAGCAAAGAGATCTGTACCAAAGAAGCCTGTAGCAAAGAAGTCTGTAGCAAAGAAGCCTGTAGCAAAGAAGCCTGTACCGAAGAAGCCTGTACCGAAGAAGCCGACAGTGAAGAAATCGACAGTGAAGAAATCGGCAGTGAAGAAGCCGACAGCGAAGAAGGCGTCGGCGAAGAAGTCGTCGGCGAAGAGGAGGAAGTGAATGGGTATTCCGGGAGAATGTCGATGTTCTGAACGAAAATGCAGGTGCGAGGCATCCGACAGGGAAGCATTGACCTTCTCTTGTCGGTGCCGGTTGAAAGGTATTCTGTGACCAAGAGTACTGGTGCGCGAGAAGCGCAATGGGATTCAACGTTTAATCAAGTGGAAGAGTTCCTCGAGCGTCACGGGAGGCTGCCCGGAACAACCCGGTACGATCAGGACGAGGCATACCTTGGAAAGTGGCTTGTCCGGCAAAGAAGAAAGCACGCGGGCGGCAGACTCTCCGACAAACGGGAGGCGAGACTCGTCCGTATTGGTGCGCTTGCTCCGCCCAACGAACCGGAGTTCATGGAAAAGGTCGAAGCCTGCGCGGCATTTATTGAAAAGAATGGACGCCCGCCGAAATTGGGCACGGATGATCCGACCGAGAAAGCCCTCTATTACTGGCGTGCGGGGCAGCAACACCTTCAAAGTGTCGGCCGGCTCAAACCACATCGGGAGAAGATTCTTGAAGAGCGAGGGATTTTTCGGTCGGCACACGAATACCAGTGGCGTAGAAATTTCAAAGCGCTGGAACGTTTTGTCAAGGAACGAGGCAGAGCCCCGGTTCGCCTCTCCGATAATGCCGAAGAGGCCAGTCTCGGACAATGGCGGCAGGAGCAATTCGCGCTGTACTCGGCCGGTAAACTGGATCGAGAGCGAGCCGAAATGCTCGAAAAACTGGGCATCGCGACAACGGTACCCAATCTGAAATGGAACCGCAGATTCCGACAACTCCAGGCCTTTACCAAAACTCGCAATGCGTTCCCTTCACGGTCTTCGGACAACGAAGAGGAACTGCGGCTCTCCCGATGGCTTGAAACGCAACGAAAACTCATAAAAGCCGAGGAATTAACTCCGCGGCGCCGACGTCTCATCGAATCACTCGAATTGCCGGAAGACCGCCTTGAAGCCCGATGGAACAAGACCCTGAGAGAAGTCCGGACATTCGTAGCAAAACATGGCCGGCTTCCCTCCAACCGCGCGAAGGCAAAAAAGGAACGATCACTTGCGGTGTGGTGCTACAGACAAAGAACCCAACTTAAGGAAGGGACGCTCAAGCGAGAGAGAATTGAGCCGATCGAGGATTTGGGATTGCATCTTGATCGTAAGAGCGAACAATGGAGGAATCGCTACAAACAGGTTTACCATTTCATGAGCAAGTATGACCGCCCTCCCAACCGTCGTGCGTATGATCGTGAAGAACGAACGCTCGGACGATGGTGCGAGCATCAAAAGTATTTGCATTCACGGGGCAAACTTTCCAGGGACCGGTTGGCGGTTCTTCGCTCGGCGGGACTTCTCAGGAGCGAATCCTCAGAAAAGCAGGTTATCTCCCCTTTCCAAGCGACCGGGGCCGATTTCGGCATAGGAACAAAACCGATATTTCGTAAGTGACTCAACAATCATGAGAGTGCCGGCGCTCCCATTCCACCATGCGTTTTGGGTCGGGGAGGATGTATTCTAAAAAACAACGCGTTAATATATAAAGTATATTGAAATTTTAACGCGTTGAATGTTTGTTTCATCTTATGAAAAGACGTTTTGAGCCGGATCTACTCAGGTGGCTCAAGAAAAACGACAGGAAACCGCTGATACTTTGTTCGTGTTTGACAAAAAGC
>CAZEMW010000265.1:3712-5717 GCA_964513105.1 uncultured Fibrobacterota bacterium | reverse complement strand
AACCACCCGGCCGGGCGTTCGTCTGCAAAGCGCTGCTTCGGGGCGAGTGGTGCGGTTCGTGAACATCCCGACTGCTACAACGCTTAATCTCTACACGATGAATGGTCGTCTGGCTTTCTCCCAAAAGGTTCCAGCCGGCTCTCACATCGTGAACCTTCCGGCCGCAAAAGCCGAGCAGAAAACACTCCTGGTGGTGGAAACCGCTTCGGAGGTGCTGCTGACCGAGATGCTTTCACGATAAACTACGTGAGGTGATCTCGGAAGGGGAATAGGCCTCGCTCGCTCGGGCGAGGCCATTATTATGCCCGAGTGCTCCCCATTTTGGTGCAAATCTGTAAAAAACTCACCCGATTTGCACATTTTTGCCCTGTTTTGATTGCTTTCGATAAGCTACCGGCAGTATTTTAGACGCTCAGGCAACTACTCCCAGTGGACTTTTCACTTAACCTTACAAAGGAGGCCTGATGCGTAGTCGCTTTCTGCTAAAGGCTATTGCTCTGTGTGCCGTCGTTTCGTCCGCCGTATTTGCTCAGACAAGCACGGCAAGAATTGATGCTCTCTCGGGAACCCTGATCTACAAGGATCCCTATCTGATGCTGAACGATCCGGTGGAGATGTTCTATTATGAGGACATTATCCAGGCGACTTATGATGGATCGGTTGGGCCGATTTTCGCTACCCGCAGGCTCAAAAGTGCTGAAAATCTCATGATTGGATTCATCGCCAATAGAAACGATAACGTTTGGTCGGATTTTTATACCAGCGCATTTCCTCTTGCAGGGGACATCTCTGCCAGTGGTAGTGGTATGGACCAGATGCCTAACGTACCCCATTTGCTCTTTGGGCTTGATTTGGACTTCATGCAAATCGGGCTTGATCTCAACTACGAGTTCGCAAGATTTCGATTTGATGAGGAGACCGTTGATACCGCAGGAGGCGTTACGACCGAAAGGATCGAAGACGTAAACCAGACTGTCGGCACGCCAGGCGTGAAGCTCAGCAGCGACCTTTTGCTCGGGGATTTGAAACTTGGAGTCGGCGGAGAAATAGCATTTCCCAGCGTGAACAGCTTCCGCTCGGTAGAAGTAAACAGAAGCGGTGAATTGGCCGACGGTGCAACCAGTAGATCGCTTGTTGAGTGGAGAACCCAGGAGGAAAGCGGAATCCGCGTACGCGGCTTTGCCGATGTTGCAACGGAACTGTTTGATATCACGTGGAAAACCGGCATAGGGATCGTTTATGACACATACCGGTTTGAGACTGACACTACCAAAGAGACCAGCATTGTTGGCAGTCCGGATACCACGTTCGATACCAGTCACGTGATCGGAAGCTCGCAAGATTCGCGGATGGTACCGTATTTCTGGCTTGGCGGACTAAAAGAGATTCAACCTGGGCTCGTGGGCGGCTTCAGCTATCGGTTCAGGTATGAACTGGATAAAACCGTACCTGATTCACTGGCACAGGATATACGGATTGATAAGGACCTGATTCTAAGGAATCAACTAAGGGCAGGAATAGAGAAAACGTGGCAGGAATGCTGGAGATTCGATGAAGTCTTTGCGCGTGCAGGACTCGAGTATAACATCCTGACGAGTATAGAAAAAGAGACTTCCGATGGAGAACAAAAGGGAGAGAGCTTTGAGGACCGAAGCAAAGATCCGACCTCCTTTAGTGAAATGGACTTTACTCTCGGTTCGGGTATTCGAAAGGGAATTTTCGTTTTTGACTTCGAGGTGAGCAAGCAGCTACTGAGGAACATCATCCCTATTATCACGGGATCAGATAATACGGGAGCTGGCTTCGCGAAGTTCACAATCACCCTCGATTTCAAACATCGAACCGCCGACTGCTGCCCGAAACCGTGTGAAGGCGGCTCGTCAATGATGCGGTCAACTCCTGCTTCAACCCCGTCGTACGGCGGTGAAGAGCAAACTGAAGAACCGGATATGGATTTCAGTTTCTAAGCAGGTGTCGACAGCACGTGCATATGAAAGGCGGACTT
>CAZEMW010000265.1:816-3702 GCA_964513105.1 uncultured Fibrobacterota bacterium | reverse complement strand
TCTTTGGATCGGCCCGACCATGCCTCCTACCAGAATTTCTACAGATAAAGAACTCTTTCTCCTCCGAAATGAAGCGCTCTGTATCCTTCATCAGAAGAAACATCCTCGCGCTCTGCACGTTCTCTGTGAAAAGAATTACAAATTCATATCCGGTGTAGCGGGTATTTATTACAAGGCATACAGACACGATTTGGAACATAGCGATCTTGTCCAATACGCGTATATAGAGTATATACGACGAATTGAGGCATTTATTCCAATTCATGGTGGCCGCTTGAATGCCTATGCCCTTGGCTATATCCGTAACTACCTCCAGTTGCGGATAATCAAATGCGGCTACACCGTTCATCTTCCGAACTGGGGGTTGGAGGGACTTCGAGTCATTCTAAGGGAGACTCACCGACACCCTACCTTAACGGTCACCGAAATGCAGGATCTCCTTGAATCTGAAAAGCACCCCGGAAAATCCGTGGAGACTTTGCTGAACTTGTTTGTTAATATGGCATATCCCGATTCGCTGGATGCACGACTCTCTCCCTTCGGGAGGGAAAGTCGTTACGATATCACAAAAAACGAGGAGCCTACCCCGGAGGAAATCTTTTGCCGCAATGAAATTTGTACTATTGTGAAGCGTCTGACGTATACACTAACACCATTGCAGAAAGAGCTGGTGGATGTGCGATTTGGACTAACGGATAAAACCGGCCGTACACTCAAAGAAATCGGACAACGCCGCGGTATCAGCAGGGAGCGGGTACGGCAGATTCTCGCCGATGCATTGAAGAAAATGAGGCCGCGGGCGGAAATACTGCTCGGATTAAGGTCCTCCCTGCTGGACGTCGTCTCAGACTGGCCCGGTCCGGCCTCAAGAGCCACATCGCGATTCTCTGAATAGAGTGAATCTCACTATTGCTGTATCGAACTTGCGAAAGCAAAACATGCCCACCGCACCAAAACTAAAAAATGCACAGTACATCTCCGCCTCCCGAAGAACCGATCTTCCCCGGTTCCGCACTGATGAATTCTTCGCGGCCTGGGAGAAGGGCGAGATTACGTACGACGGGGGATACGGTCGGTCATATACTGTTTCTTTGCGGGAAGAAGATGTCCTGGGATATGTATTCTGGTCGAAAGATTACGAACCCTTTATCGCTCATCCGGCATTCAAACGACTGATCCAACGCAACAATGCCGTTTTCTTTTTCACAATCAATGATATTCCTGAGCTTGAATCGGGTGTTCCACCTCTTCGGCCGCGTCTGAAAACCGCCCGACGGCTTTGTGACCTGGTCGGTCCGGAGCGAGTGCTGTGGCGCTATGACCCGATCTGCAAATACCGCAATCGCGACGGGGACCTTGTGATCACCGACGAGCCCTTTTTTTCCATTCTTCCCGAGGCGGCGGGAATGGGGGTGCGAACCTGCTTTTTTTCTTTTGTGACAGGATACGCAAAACTGAAACGTCGTTCCGTGCGATTCGAACCGTTCGGTGAAGCGGAAAAAAGGACCATGGGAAACCGGATGCTTCAGGCCTGCCGGGAGCACGGTGTGACGTTATACAACTGCTGCAACGAAGAAGTTCCGCAACTCGTGCCCGGGATTACACAGGCCCACTGCATCGACGACCGCATTCTGAGGGAAACCGACCGGTTCGGAGTGCATCGCACACTTAGACCGAAACCGACCCGCCCCGGCTGCGGGTGTTATGAAAGTCGAGATATCGGCTCCTATAATCCCCCCTGTCCGCACGGATGCGTGTACTGTTACGCGAATCCCGGATGATTATGGACTCTTCATCCAGCGCTTTGTCCGATAACGGGCGAATGCTATTATCGCATGAATGGATGCACCGACAAGTCGTGACAGCACAAGAGACATTTTGGATTGATCCCCGTAGGGATAAGGTTTGGGATTCCGGGTGAAGGCTTGAGGAAACTCCGTACCCCGCCCTTCGATAAACTCAGGGTGAACGGTAACCGAAAAGCCCCCGTTCGTGCTGAGCCCGGCCGAGGCATAGGGCACGAAACCGACCGTGAAGCAGATACCGGGCGTATTCAATAAATGAGCAACGCTGTCGGTGGGATTCGAGCTCGGGGAAGAGCGTGTCGCCAATGGGTAGAGAAAGCACGGAAAGCCCATTCGACAAGCCCCGGGGCGAGTGAACGGGCCAATCAACCGCTAGCTAGTCTGTGTCCGAAAACCCCCGTTCATCGAGCGGAGTCGAGATAAACGGGGGGTTCGGACACCACACTAGTCCGCGTTCTCAAGTTTCCGCATCTCTTCTTTAAGCTTTTCAATCTCCGAGTCGATGTCTCTCTGCTCTTCCTGAGCATCTTTCAGAGTTTCCATCTCAGACCCACGCTTGATCATTTTGTTTACGACCGCATAGGCATATTCCACGTCGTTGCGGATTCGTTCAACACCGCGGTCGAAGAATGAACGACGGGCGAACTCGTCGTTGAAATGGAGATAGTCGTTCAGCTCTTCACGCATTTTCCGCTGTTCGGTGTGCAGACTGTCGGCAGTCTTTGCGACCACCGGAGTCTGGTTGGTGTGCGACAACCGTTGGGCATTCTGGGCTATGAAATCATACGAAATGCGATTCCTCTCATATTCCCGAGTGCGTCTGGATAGAGAATCGGGATCGGGTTCCCGGTACGAGCGAAGAGCCGTCTTGGCAAGCTCAAGAGCCGCGGCCGCATCTTCGTGTTGCTTCTGCATAATATGCCCGTACGCTTTGATCAGGTACCCCTCCGCCCTGTTGGGTATTCTGGTCGCTTTTCCTATGAGGGTTTCCCCTGCGCGAATACAATCATTCCACTGGCGAGCTTTCAGGGCCGACCACCCGAGACCAAGTTGGGCGTCCTCAAAGTAGGTGCTTTTCGGC
>CAZEMW010000265.1:0-806 GCA_964513105.1 uncultured Fibrobacterota bacterium | reverse complement strand
CGAAGCGCGGTTACCGCTTTGGAGAGCGAGTTTTCTTCGTAGAATAGGTATCCCAGAAACACCAGAGACCGATTCACCGCTTCTTCCTGAGCCGGTGTCTCCGTTTTCACCTGGAGACAGTTCTCAAAACTTACCATCGCCTGCCCGAGGTTCACATTGAGCACGTGGCACACTCCTGCGCTGTGCTGGGCAAAGACATAGTCCGGGTGCCGATCGATGATATGGCTGAACAAACCCACCGCCTTCTGGTATTCGTTGTTCCTCATGAAAGTCTGAGCCATGAGATAGGCCGCGTGCATCCGCAGGGAATCGTGGACCGAGCCGTTGTTAAGTTCACCCCACAACCGCCGCACGTCGGATTGGTTGGCGTTGAGGTAGTGCACCCGCATCTCGCCCAGTCGGGCCTGGGGTACGGCTTTGCTCTGAGGATACTTGTTGAGCATTTTTGAATAGGTATCCACGGCACGTGCCCGCATGTCAAGATTCTCGAGGCATCGTCCGCGGTAGTAGCCGACCCAGTCGTTCTTGAAAAAGTCGGGAAATTTACTCTCCAATTGACCAAAAATGAAATACGCGTCCCAGTACTTTCCGGAAGTAAACAAGCGCATCGCCCTGGCATACAGGTCGTTGGGCATTACCGATGCCAGCCGTGACATTCGTCGAGCATGCATCTCTTCCCGATGAAGCCCGAGTTCGCTTACCAGGTAGAACGTATGATGACTGGCCAGATCGTCACCGGTCATGTTCATGTATTGATACATGATCTGCAAATCTCGTCCGCGAGTGAGAACGGGGCCGTTCAGTGC
>CAZEMW010000264.1:3061-5724 GCA_964513105.1 uncultured Fibrobacterota bacterium | reverse complement strand
ACCGGGAGGTATTCCGAGTGGAGAAACGACAGCGGCGCGGATATCCGCGCCGCTTGATCCTTCGGTCATCCGGTGGGGAAGTATGAGTCCCTCACCATGGGGAAGCCGTTTTACTTTAATGACCGGCTGAGTGGACACGATACACTATTCACCTTGTTTCTCGTTCTCAAGGAGCAAGGCCTTGCGGCTGAGACGAACCTTTCCGCGATCAAACCCAACCACCTTTACCTGTACTATGTCTCCAAGCTTGACCACGTCTTCGGTTTTTGCCACCCGTTTGACGTCAAGCTCTGAAATATGTATCAGTCCTTCTTTGCCGGGGAGGTACTCGGCAAAGGCACCGAAATCAACAATGTTCTTGATTTTGGCATCATAGACGTCACCGACCTCGGGTTCCGCGGTGATCCCCTTAACCCGTGCGATAGCCGCGTCCGCCTGTGATTTCATAACGGCGGAAATCTGGATTGTTCCGTCGTCTTCGATGTTGAGTGTCGCTCCCGTGGTTTCCTGAATATCGCGGATGACACGACCACCAGGCCCGATCACCTCACCAATTTTCTCTTTGTCGATCTTCAGGCTTATGATACGCGGAGCGAACTTCGAGAGATCGCCACGTGGTGCCGGCAACGCCGCATCCATCAAGCCGAGGATATGGATTCTGGCTTTGTTGGCTTTCTGTAAGGCTTCGCGCATCAGTTCGGGGGTGATACCCTTGATCTTGATATCCATTTGAATGGCGGTGATACCTTCTTTGGTACCGGCGACTTTGAAATCCATGTCGCCGAGGTGATCTTCCGTCCCCAGGATATCGGTGAGGATCGCGACCTTCTCGCCTTCGGCAATAAGACCCATCGCCACACCGGCCACATGAGACTTGGTCGGTACCCCCGCGGCCATTAGTGACAGAGATCCGCCACAGACCGTTGCCATTGAGGAGGAACCATTGGATTCAAGAACTTCAGAAACCACTCGGATGGTATACGGAAAGCTCATTTCACTCGGTAGTATGGGAGTCAGAGATCGTTCGGCAAGATTACCATGCCCAAGCTCGCGACGGCTTACCGGACCGACCCGTTTCGTTTCACCCACCGAATACGGGGGGAAATTATAATGGAGCATGTAGGATTTGCTGTATTCCTGCTGAATGTCGTCGATGCGCTGAACATCCAGTTTACTTCCAAGGGTTGCAATCGCCAACGCCTGGGTTTCTCCACGGGTAAAGAGCGCGGACCCGTGGGCTCGGGGCAGGATATCAACCGCTATTTCGATATCGCGCACGGTATCGAGATCCCGTCCACCGATTCTTTTGCCGGTCTCCAGGATGGTGGTGCGCATATCTTCGACCTCGATATCGTGAAATGCTTCGCTGATTTCTCCCTCACGCTCGGGAAATCGCTCCGCGAGCTTTTCCAGAACTTCTTTCTGAAGCTCTTTGAGACCGGCGTATCGTTCCTTCTTGATGCCGTGAAAGCTGATTTCGTGGATTCGGTCACGAACGAGTTCTTCAACCGCGGCCCTGATTTCAGGATCCTTTTGCGGAGTCTCGTATTCTACCACCATCGAAGCGCCGACTTTCTCGATCAGCTCCTTTTGAGCGGCGACAATCTTCTTGATCTCTTCATGCGCAAGAAGGATCGCTTCGACAAACGTTTCTTCAGGAAGCTCCCACGCCCCGCCTTCGACCATCATGATCGATTCCTCGGTACCCGCGACCACAAGGTCCAGTCCGCCGGTATCGGTCTCTTCCAGAGTAGGGAATACTTTCAATGCGCCGTCTACCATTCCCACACGCACCGAAGCCACCGGTGTGTTGTAAGGCATGTCGGATAGACAGAGGGCCAGGGAAGCCGAGGTGATCCCCAGAATATCGGGGTCATATTCGTTGTCGGCCGATATTACCGTTGAAATGATCTGCACCTCACTGCGATATCCTTCAGGAAACAGGGGGCGGATCGGGCGGTCTATCAGACGGGCACTCAGAACTTCTCTGGTGCTGGGTTTGCCTTCTCGTTTGAAAAAGCCGCCGGGAATCTTACCGGCGGCATACGTCTTCGCAACAAACTCTACCGTCAGCGGGAAAAAATCGATTCCTTCGCGCGGTTGACCGGAACAAGCGGTCGTGAGGACCATGGTATCGCCAATTCGTGCGACAATCGATCCGCCGGCTTGCTTTGCCATTCGGCCTGTTTCAAGCGTTATCGTTACGCCGGTGCTCGCTGTAAATTCTGAAGTATGAACGGTCATTGATTTCGTTCTCCGAGTGAGGGTTACTTAGGGAAGGATCGGCCGGAAGTGCTCGGCTCGCTGTTTCGTGTATATTACGAACAACGAGCCGTATTCGTTTGACTTACTTCCTGATACCAAGCTTCTTGATCAGCTTACGATACTGTTCGATATCGTTGGCCTTAAGATAGTCAAGCAGCGCCCGACGCTTACCGACGAGTTTGAGCAGGCCGTAGCGAGTATGCAGGTCGTTGCTGTGTCGCTTCAAGTGGCCGGTCAAATCGTTGATTCGTTGCGTGAGCAGTGCAATTTGCACATGCGTTCTTCCCGAATCGGCCTCATTCTTGCCGTACTCGGTAATGATTTCCTTCTTCCGTTCTTTAGTGAGTGGCATATGCTCCTACTCCATAGAAAAAAAAGACTTAATGGCACGTATGTCC
>CAZEMW010000264.1:1441-3051 GCA_964513105.1 uncultured Fibrobacterota bacterium | reverse complement strand
GGGGTGGGGAACGCCCGATCTTCGCGAACGTATTTGTGCACCCAAATGCGCCCTTCGTCCATTTGCCCGGGATCGCCGCTTTCGGTATCGAAAGCATGAAATTCGAAATGAGAGGTACGATTACCGAATGTTGGACAATCACCTGAATAAAGCGCTCCACGCCACGAGTGTTCCCCATTCTGCAAAACTGCAGCATACACTCCGGCGGGAGGTGTCGCTTTCTCCGGGACAGACCCCGAGAAATTAACGGTTGGAAAACCCAACTCAGTGCCCTTACGGACTCCGGACGTACGCTTTGCCAATATCAAATAGGGATGCCCCAGAGCCTGTACCGCGTTCTCGAGTCTTCCCTTGGCTACATACGAGCGTATACGCGTAGAAGAAACCACATCCGAATCGTCGGTGTGGAGATCCACGACGAAGCTCCTAATATGATTTATGCCGCCCTCTTCATGCAATGCTTTTCCGTGGCCGGCTCCTCCCTTGCCGAATCGATGGTTACTTCCAAGAACCCATTCAACCGCCTCAAGCCGATCGGTCAGGATGTTCCTCACGAATGTATCGTGCGGCATTGCCGCGAAGTTTTTATCAAACGGTGCCGCGACGAGATAGTCGACCCCCAGTTGCTCAAAGAGAACCGCTTTTTCCTCAAACGTTGTGAGAATCCGATGATTGGGGCTGGGAGCAAGAACCGCACTGGTGTGCGGATCAAATGTCAGCACCAATGAGTTGAGACTCTCTTCACGGGCTCGGGAGGTCAGCGTCTCAATCAGTAACCTATGCCCACGGTGAACACCGTCGAAATTTCCCACTGTGACCACGCTGGGACCGGCTCCTCGGTACTCATCGGGGGTTCTGAAGATTTTCATCTCAACGGCCACTTCCTATGAACACTCTTTTCGGCTGTAGTTCGCCCGAACCCGTTGCTTCCGTGATTGATACCAGTTCATGTTCGGAATCAAACAGGAACACTGTTGTACCGGGCACATGTGTCTCCCTGCAGGACACGCTGCGACCGAAACCAAGTTCCCGCAACTGTTGATCATCGACATAGGCCCTGTTACTCCGGCCCACAACCTCGTGAAGACCGACATACGGAATCGGGTCACTCTGAAGCAGTTCTTCCCATGAGAGCGCATCCTCAATACGAAAGGGTCCGACGGCGGTTCGACGAATTCGTGAGGCAAATCCCAGCGTGGACAGCGCCTGTGCTACGTCGCGGGCAAGTGACCGTACGTAGGTGCCTCCGGAGCACTCCACACGAAATCGCATCGTATCCGGGGCCACCGACGGATCAAGCAATTCAAAGGCCGTTATGCTAACGGGTCGTGCCGACATCGAGAACTCTTCATTTCCTCGAGCTCGCTTGTAGGCAGGTTTCCCTTTGATTTTTATTGCCGAATACCGAGGTGGAATCTGCTCGTATTCTCCCAGAAACCTATTCAGCGTCTCGAAATCTTCCGTGACCTATGGGTGTTTGTTTAACTCTTCTACGAGCAGTTGTACCGTTGTGGAAGGGTTCCTATCAGAAGGCGGAGTGCTTGCGGAGTATCGGTCGAGCAGTTTATGAGCGTTTTTAATGGCGTCTTGTTGTTTTTCTAGCAAATCAT
>CAZEMW010000264.1:0-1431 GCA_964513105.1 uncultured Fibrobacterota bacterium | reverse complement strand
AGGTGGAATCTGCTCGTATTCTCCCAGAAACCTATTCAGCGTCTCGAAAACCGCCGTGCCCGATGGGACCTCGGCTCCCGCTTCCACGATCTCACCTTCCTGATCAAGAGTGTCGGTGGTACGACCGAATGTCAGGTCGAACTCATACTTTTTCGGCTCCAGGTTGAGATAGGGGAGAACTCGGGTGGCGTTTCCCAGAGCGCAAACCAGAACTCCGGAAGCCTGCGGATCGAGCGTGCCGGCATGGCCCGCCTTCCGAACCCGGGTTATGGAGCGAACTTGTTTGACAACACCGAATGAAGATGGTCCGCAGGGCTTATCCACGTTCAGGAATGCGTTCAACGGCTATCCGAGCTCCTTCTCCAGAATTCCGAGCATCTGCGGGAGCGCTTTGTCGCGGGGCAACTGAATGGTACATCCTGCCGCACTGCTATGTCCGCCGCCGCCCCGAATCATCCGTGCGATCTTGCCGACATCCACGTTTCCCGACGATCGCAGGCTGAAATGACATTCTTCAGCGGTATGCTTCAGCACCATGCCGACTTCAACTCCCTGAGCGGAAACCGTGTGGTCGGCCATCCCCTCGGAATCGCCGTAAGCCGCTTTGAGTTCGTCGATCAGTGAAAGCGGAAGGTCCATCGTGCACACACGACCGTCGAGATGGAATGACAGGGTAGACCACATTCGGGATTGAAGAAGCTGTCCCTGCGGTGTCTGGGAGACATACACCTCCCGGTAGACCTCCGAAGCCGAAACCCCTCGATCTACGAGATCGGCGCAGATTCTGAGCACCTCGCCGTCGGTATTTGAAAACCGAAAGCCGCCGGTATCCGTCATTATTGCGGTATAGAGTGCTTGAGCCACTTGGGGAGGGAAATCAATGCGCTGTTGTGCGAAGAAATCGTAAATGAGTTGTGCGGTAGCCGCCGCATGCTCTCGGACAACGTTGTAATGGGCAAACGAGGTGTTGTCCTCGTGATGATCGATGTTGATTATTGTTTTGAACTCGGAGAGGTCCGGCTTCCAGCCCAGCCGATTCGGGTTTGATGAATCAAGAACCACCAGCACATCATACCGCCGCGCCGCACGCTTCGTCGAAATCAGATCGACACCCGGCAGGTACGCGAATTTGTACGGAACCGGATCCATATTGTAAATATCGGCGTGCTTTCCACGGGAGGCGAGATACCACTGAAACGCCAATTGGGAACCGATGCAGTCGCCGTCCGGACTCACGTGAGACGTTACAAGAAACGAGCCGTTTTTCTCAACGACAGTGGAAAGCTCAGACCAGGTCGTCTTTGATTTGATCGAGTAACTCATCAATCCGTTTTCCACGATCGAGAGAATCGTCGAGTTTGAACTGCAGCTTGGGAAAATGCTTCACGCGCACTCGTTGAGCCACAGTTCGTTGAATGAACGGTGTCGCAC
>CAZEMW010000263.1:0-5733 GCA_964513105.1 uncultured Fibrobacterota bacterium | reverse complement strand
AAAAATCAACCGATTTCACTCAAAAAGCAGTCCTTTTTGTCGAAGTCGGGTTAAGCTCTTTTGCAAGAGATTCGGCAATCTCTCCGGCCCGTCCAGTTCGCTCGCATCTCGAAGTCATAGTAACAAAAGATAACAAAATGAAGCCAACTGGTCAATCTGTAACTATCAATACTCCTTAAGAGCTCGTATCTTACCCTTGGAGAGCCCGAAAAGGGGATACGCCGGCAAACTCGACCCGGCTCGATCCGGCTCGATCCGGAGTTCCGGCAATTACTACCGCTGTCAGGAGATTGGGAATGAGAATGATTCAATTGAAAACGGGAAGCATGAAGAAATTGCTGCGGTTCTCGCTGGTAGTGAGCATCTGCGGCATTACAGGTGTTGTTTCAGCCGATATAGAAGGTTCCTGGCCGGCATACAACGGTGACGGCGACTATGTTCAACCACCAAAGGACATAGAGCTGGTTGATGAGGCGTCGGGCATTACGCTGTCCTGGCACGGGCCAAAGCACATGGGGATGGGCAAAGGAATGTTCGGGGAGGAGAAGGACTTTGCCGCGCGAACAGGGAACCCCTTGTATTTCAGCGGAACAACAACTCCAATAGTTGCCGAAGGGAAGGTGTTTTTCGCGTATTATTCACCTGCCGGTGAGGAGTTTATCTCCCTTGAAAATAAAGGAAGAACGTACGATACCGCCGCAAGTTGCCGGAGCATACTTGCGGATGACAACCTGATCGCCCTGGATGCGGAGACCGGCGACAGTCTCTGGCAGGCCGTGGAACCGGAAAAGGGGATGCAGAGAGCAGGTGGAAAGCGTGTGCACTGGGGAGTATCTCCAGTCTATTATAACGGAGCCGTGTACGTTATGGGCACCACGGGGATACTCTATGCCTATCGGGCCGAGAACGGGGAAAAAAAGTGGGAAAAACCGCAACAACCCATGCATGATCAGTGCCTTCAGGCACGTGCGGAAGCGATTGCGGAAAAGAAAGAGCCAAAAATGGATTCCTGGAAATCCAGTCTGGTTGTTGCCGAGGGAGTTCTGGTCGTCCCAGTTTTTGAGGGGGTACCTATAGGTTTACGTGGAATAGATCCTGAGACGGGCGACTCCCTGTGGCAAGTTTCGGGGGTAATATCACCGTTTGCGACTCCCTCAATCTGGCACAACGAAGGAAAAGATTTTCTTCTTGTCGGTGACGCCAACGGAGCTGTCAGTCTTATAGATCCTCTGAACGGCGCGGTACTCTGGTCGGACACGGCAGGCCCCAATCACAATTCGCTGGTCGTCGGGGACGATCATTTCATATGCAACAGTGTTCCCGATCGGGATGGGGATGGTCTCTATGGCTGCTACACGCTTTCTCGTACGGGAATGGAGTTGGCCTGGCAACTTCCGGACAGTCTGGATTACATGCATAAGTGGAGCACGGTCGACAACTCTCACCGTTGGGTTGCATTTCGTGAGGGGGTCGCGATTGTGATTGTCAAACCCGCAAAAGCGGCTACCCATTGGGAGAAACATCACAAGCGCCTCATGGCAATCCGGATTGCGGACGGTGAAATCCTCTATGACTATCGATACAATATGCCGGGCAGACCGGAGACCAATTCGCAGCGGGTGCGCATGCCCATCTTTATGGAAGATCACGTTATGCTCATGACCGACCAAAACCACGGTAGCAGCGGGTGGGGCGCTTACTATTACAAATTAGAGGACGACTACGGCCTGACCTACGCCGGCGCATTACCGCTGCAGCACATCCCGATTAGCGGATACGAAGTGCCGATCGAGATCCCGTATGTGGACGGGCGGGTTTACTTTCGTTCCATGGAAGGCGGTATCAGCTGCTACGATCTCAGGGGGGAACCCTCAAGTGCATCTGTACCAACGCTCAAGAGTAGCTCCGACAGGCCGCAGGGAATGCGCATCACGAAATCATCACGCCTGACCTTGAACAGCTCGACGAACACGCCGATAACCTTCGCGATATTTGATCAGAATGGACGAGTTGTCCGGAAGGGGCGGTTCGACCGTTCGGTATCAGTCGATCTCGCGGGGCTTTCCAACGGTGTCTATACCGTGCAAACCGGCTCCGCAAAAGGCTTCACCGGCGCATCCTTTGTATTGGCCAGGTAGATAGGCTAGTCATTCAGCAAGAAAATCGCGCGTGAGCCGTAGAAACTCTTCTCTCGCATCGAAATGCACCCAATGGCCGGCTTCGGCAAGCGTGTGAGCTTGGAGATTTGGAAAAGAGCGACGCATGCTTCTGATATCGTCGTCTGAAACATAATCCGAGCGACCACCGCGTAGGACGAGAACATTTCGGTCGCTTTGCGACGGCAATTGAATTTCTGCACCGAGGTTGCGGTAGTTTTCCGCAATGGCGGGAATATTTGTCCGCCAGGCAAGAGCCCCGTCTTCACGACGAACGATACCCTTGAGCAGAAAGCCACGAATTAGAGGATTACTGATACTCTCGCTGAGCTTACGGTCAAGGTCGCGGCGTTTGGCAAACTCTTCAGGGTGGGTGCTCAGGAGCGTCTGTAGCAACTGGACGTGACGGGGACCGTATTCGCGAGCCGACGCATCGACAAGAACGAGCTTGCCGACTAGTGAGGGGTGATCCGTTGCCAGCCGGAGTGCAATTTTTGCGCCCATGGAGTGACCGATCACATGGGGCCTTCCTGGTGCTTTTTCCTCTAACAATGCGGCGACATCCCCCGCCATGACGGAAAAATCCATGTACTCCGCACGAGGAGAATCTCCGTGGTTGCGCATATCCGGTGTGAACACGTGGTATGTGTCTGAGAGCGCATGGGCTATTCCGGCCCAGTTGTCTCCCGATCCGAGCATACCGTGGAGAATCACTACTGGATGCCCTGAGCCAAACTCATTGTATGCCGGATAAATCGCGATATCCTTATTCATGTAGTGCCGGCTTTCTAATCGCAACCGGCAGGATTCCAATGAACTAGATCGACTGATCGCGAGAGGCCCAGGCGGTTCCAACCGCGCGGCCAGCCGGAGCCGGAGGCCGTACCGTTGAAACGGTTTCTTCCGATTTCATTTTTACCGCCATACAGGATATAGAAATAACCATCATGCTCTCGCCAATCGGAAATCCAGGCGGCATTGTCCAGCCCGTCGACAATATGAACTCGAGACTCATCGTCCCAGCACGGGTGCAGCGAACGCACAAAGTCATTTCGTTGCACCGCCGGATGTTCTCCGGGGATGGAATTGAATTCCTCGGAAGGGATAAACAGACGTCTTCCGTCTTTCCATTTGGCCCAATTCACGGTTTCATCTGCGCTGTCTGCGATACGGTAGAGCCGGGGGTGATGCGGATTGTAGTCGGTCGACAGCAAATGCTGAGTACCGTCAATCGTAAGAAACTGAAAGTTCTCGTGATACTGCCCCTGCTCGGCTATATCGATCCCTTCGCTGTTTATCAACGATCCTTTTCCGGAACCTATTGACTTCCATCCCGTGTCCAGGTTCTGAGACGAGGCAAACATAGTGTCACCCCGTGCCTTCCATACAAGATACCACGTATCCTTATGGTAGGTAAGAGCACCATCGATTGCACGAACTCCCTTCGAAAGCTCGGGAGCCAGAGGCCGAAGTTCGGACCAGGTACGCAAATCGGTCGATTCGAGATAGAATAGCTGATTAAAATTCCCCGAGTGACTTCCCCATGAATTCAGGCACAAAATGAAAGTCCCGTCTACCTGGACTATGCTTGGGGAGCACATTCCGACAAATCCTTTTTCCGATCCATCGAGATGGAGGTGAAATCCGGAGAAATCCCGAAAATCCTTCGTGCTGAGATGCGCAACAGTGCTGCGCTCTTCATTGAATGCCGAGGTAAAAATATGGAATTCATCCCTATGCCGGATCATGCATGCATCCTTAAACGACCAATCCGGACGCTCAAGTACCGGGTTTCTCAGCGATTTCCAGTTAAGCAGTGTCTTCAACAGCGTTCCCTTCATCTGTATTTCCAGCGAATCAGTGCGTCGACCGGCAGTCGCCGGAATGAAAAAATACGTATCGGTGGTCGTGCGGTGCGGGAAAGTAGTAGAAAGGCCCGGGAGATATCCGGAAACCAGCGGTTCGGAGACTCTCTCTCTTTGTCCCGATACTCTGAAACTGGGAACAACGAGCCCCCTGCGGAATCATGAGTGGGACGTATGCATTCCAGAAAGTCACGGCGAAGAAAGTGTGCCGCGGTCGAACAGCCGCGGTTGGGCCGCAACATTTCCCTTTTTGTCCGAGGCGGTTGGGATGTCGCTCAACAGCGCGTGAAAGGCTGCATATCCCAGATAATCAAATCCACTGCTTACACTTGACATGGGGAGGATGGAAGGCGTATTGTCAATCGACATGAAGGATATGTCCGAAGGCACCTGGAATCCCAGGTCAAGCAGGCGGGGAAGCAGGCGTATACCCACAAAATCGTTCGCGGCCAAAAGTACAGTGGCACCTTTGCACAGTACTTCGGCTATGGCCGAATCCGTTTCGTGCTGTTGTTGCAGTTGATCTCTGTTCAGTTTTGGACCAAGAATAGAGGATATGGTCTCCTGCACCCTCAGTCCGCTATGCAACCGGGTATTGGCATAGTAGAATTCCATTTCCAGGTTCCGCGCCTGCGAGACCTCTCGAAGCATTTGGAGTCGGGTCCGAACCCAGAGCTCGTCTTTCATTGCAATGTAGCCAATTTTCTTATGTTTGTACCGGTGCAGGGAAGCCACGATTTCGCTTACGGTCGCGCTTTCGGAGTAATGACAGCGGTAGAAAGATCCCCTGGGTCCACGAATGCCTTTTGCCGACAGGTCCTCGTCGCAGCAATCGAACCAGACTACCGGTCTTTTGAAATTCTTGGTAAATTGTATCCAGTCGGCTACATTGGGGAGCATATGGGTATCACACGGAATCAGCGTGCCCAGATATCTCGATCCAAGAGAACTCACGAGATTTTCAAAACCTTCGTGGCCCCGATGCTTGAAACCGCTCGGCGTTTTCTCTGAATCCTCAGTGAGGCAGTACTTCAGTTGTACATGTGCTTCCAGAGCCTCCTTTTCTACGCTTCGGCAGAAATCCCCACAACGAGGGTTATGGAGAGATTTCCACAGATTCGGGGTATGGAGTAGAAGAATTATAGAATTCCAGGATTCAGCTCTGGGCTTTTCCGGCGGACGAGGCCGTCCACCACAAATCCAGCTTTTCCCCGCCTTATGAATGCATCCTTCTACCTCCAGAATCTTGAGAGCAGATACGACAGTGGCTGTCGAGACCCCATGACTATGTGCAAGGAACGCGATTTTAGGAAGTTTTGAACCTTTTAGTATTTGTCCCGACGCGATTCGTCCTCGTAATCGATCCGTAACCAACTCAATGGAAGACATGTCCATCCCGAGATTTGTTCATGTAAAGTTAGAAATGGAGCCGTCGAGAGAACCCGTCGGAAAAAGGCCAGGGTTTCGGGGGGGCGCCTTTGCCGACTCCGGTCGTCGACGGTGTTGCAATATAGCAAATCGTAGCCGTCTCGTGCCGGCCGACGGGATCATCTCACCTCTGTGAGGGGCGCCACGATTGGTGTCAGGGGTGTTCAGGTGAACCGATCGGGCGCCCCGATGCTCGAGATTTAACCCAAGTTCACAGTCGAGAGCCGCTGTGCCGAGGCGCTGTCCCGAGCGGAGTCGAGGCGCCGTCCCGAGCGGAGTCGAGG
>CAZEMW010000262.1:4037-5736 GCA_964513105.1 uncultured Fibrobacterota bacterium | reverse complement strand
GCCGAAGCCCCTGTTGATAGTACCAGGAAACAGATCGGCAAAAGGAATGAAACAACGCGGTGCGTCATACGGTTCTCTTTGGAAAAAAAACCGACGGGATATACGCCGACGGCAAACAGCAGCGGAGTGGGTCTGCAGGAAAAACGGTTAACTGAAATCCTTAATCAGTGCTCTCCCAATTCCTCTTGGGCAATGCCGCGAGAAAACACTACCTTTCGCATTCGATTGGGGAACCAGTTTAAAGAATACGGTTATGTGCTCGGAATCGGGGATTACCCCGGTCATATATGCATGAAGAGGTCCGTTCCCGTAAGAAGTAACAGTAAGCGCCGCGACGGCGGCGCTTACAAAGAGAACGTCATTTTAAAGTAATCCGGCCTGCAGGGCATATCAGGGCTTGAGACGCACGACTTCAATTCGGCGATTCTTTGCCCGTCCGGCAGCCGTTCTATTGTCCGCTATAGGACTGCTGGGGCCGAACCCTACGGCCCGCATCCGCTTGGGATCTATTCCTTGAGCGATGAGATACCGACGCACCGATTCGGCCCGCATCTGTGAAAGCCGCATATTGCTCTCGTATTTGCCCATACTATCGGTGTGCCCCCGTATCTCTATTTCGATCTCCGGGTATTCTTTCATTTTTCTGATCAGCGGTTCCAAATACTGGTGAGAGTTGTAGGTCATCTCCACACTGCCGCTTCGGAACTTCACCCCGTTAAGAATCTGATGCTCGGGCATCTTTATTTCTTTTTTCTTTTCATCAGGACACCCGTCGGCATCATCCACCCCGTTGAACGCTTCGGGTTCGTTGGGACATTTGTCTTTGAGATCAGGAATACCGTCTTTGTCGTTGTCCACATCCGGACAACCGTCGTCGTCCTCAAACTTATCGATGTCTTCCGGATCATTCGGACATTTGTCCAGAGTATCCGCAATGCCGTCGCGGTCGTTGTCGCCGTCGGGACAGCCGTCTTTGTCCTCAACCCCGTCGAAGTCCTCGGCGATTCGCGGGCATTGATCCTGCACGTCGGGAATTCCATCGCCGTCATTATCCCGATCCGGGCAACCGTCTTCATCCTCAAACCCGTCATCGTCTTCGGCTTTGTTCGGACACTTGTCTTTCAGATCGGTGATGCCGTCCTTATCATTATCATCCTCGGGACAACCGTCGGCATCTTCAAATCCGTCCATGTCTTCGGCATCACGCGGGCAGCGGTCCTCGTTGTCCTTTATGCCGTCACCGTCTTCATCCTGCGGTGAGATATAACCGCTCCAGGCAAATTGAAACTGAAAGCCCCATCGCGGCCATGCGGACGTGCTGTATGCATATTCATTGTTGTGGACCCAGTTCTGCCGATTTTCGGTAAGGATTGAGGACAATGAAAAATCGCCGGCCATCGTGATCTCCAGCCCCACCGGTGCGGTGATCGTTATCCCGGGTGAGAGCATCAAGGGATCATTGGCGATTTCGAACCCCTCCTGAAGATAGAACCATCGGGATTCTCCAAATGCCTCTACAAAAATTGCAAGCGGCTCAACCGGCTTATAGGTAAGCGCGAGTCCGCCGACCGCAGTGGCAGGGTCGAACTGTGAGCACACCGTTGAACGTGGCCGTCATCGGCATGGGGGGCTATGCCCGCTCGCACCACCGGAGCGTCCGCTCCCTGGAGCAGGATGGCCAGTGCCGGCTCCTGTGCAC
>CAZEMW010000262.1:0-4027 GCA_964513105.1 uncultured Fibrobacterota bacterium | reverse complement strand
CACTATCCAATGAGAAGTTTGCTCCGATATTCAAATCGATAAGGAACTGAAAATTGCGGGCGACCGTCCCGATATCAAATGTCATGAGCCATTTGACACCAAGATTGGGCCGCTCAGAGGTATAGAACGTTTTGGCGGGTTTCCCGTCAACTTCGTAATAGTACACGTGGCGAGGGAATACACCTCTATCCGCAAACCCGGTTCCCGTTGGTATACTCAGGGAGAAAAGATATCCTTGATAGAAGACCCGACGGGTGCCGGGAGGCGGGTAAAGAAGTTTCAGAACCATTTCGGCGTCGCCGATTCCCCAGTCGCTGACCGTTTCGAACCCGGCGACATCCAGATACACGGGGAGGCTTAGACTGAGATCCAGAAAAGAGGTCAGCCCCAACCCGAGATAGAGATTTGACGATATCAGTTTCGCGGTTTCCTGGTTCACCAGGTGACCGTCGACGGTATCCACAACTTTCGAGGCGTTTACCTCGGTATTCCCCTTCACGTACTCGCGATCGTAGGCGTAGTTCGCCCCAAACCCGAGTTTCAACTTGAGTTTGCCCAGCGTCTTTGCGGAATACGTTCGTATCGTCCCGGTCTGAGCTCCATTATTGACCGGAATAGCGTATGTCGAAATGGAAATGAGTAGGATCGCTACCGCCGTTAACCATCGCCCACCATGCATAAATCCTCCTCCTGAAGCTCGGACGCGTCGGCCCGCCTTTACCCCTCCACGGGTTTTCTTCTCCAGCAACCTTTGTCAAATCGGTATGAAAGCGCCAAATACCCCGATTACCTTGGCTCAGTATCGCGGAAACGAATTTCACACCGCTATTATTCTACAGGAAGGTACGCGAAAATGCGACCCCCAAACCCTATTCGGCGGCTACGGCACTCTCATCATCCGGGAAATAAGGAAGTCGCAGTATTGACACCCTGGAATACAAGAACGCTCCAACCGACTGCCCCCGCGTAAGTCACATTCGGCATTGCCGCCGAGGAGTTGTCCGGTGTACGAGTATGCGGCCACTCACGAAAGGTCACCCTTTCAGCTGCACGCTCAACGGCGACGAGCCGCATCGTACCCATGCTGTTCGCCGCCGTCTTCGCAACCACCGTTGATTAATCGATCCTGTGCAACTCCACCCGTCTGTTCATCGCACGACCTTCTGCGGTCTGATTGTCTGCAATAGGTTCGATTTCTCCCCGTCCCGTCGCCCGAAGTCGATCGGGTGAAATACCTCGCGAAATGAGATAATCCTGCACCGCTTTCGCTCTCCTCTGTGAAAGGAGTTTGTTGTACAATCGGCTTCCGACACTGTCGGTGTGTCCGCGAATCTCGACCTTGACTTCGGGCCACTCGACCAGCGACTGGTGAACCCGGTCGAGGATGGCATAGGAATCGTCGGTCAGAACCGCTTTGCCCGATTCAAAGTTCACCCCACGCAGGATAACGCGCCCGCGTTTGATCTCCTTCGCCTTCGGTTTTTCTCTCGGACATCCGTTGTTGTCCACTTCACCCGGGACATCCGGACAGTTATCGACACTGTCGGGTACATTGTCCATATCATTATCGTAGTCGGGGCATCCGTCGTCATCCGCAAACCCATCGATGTCTTCGGGATCCGAAGGACAATGGTCACTGCTGTCCGGGATACCATCCTGGTCGTTGTCGTTGTCCGGGCAACCGTCTTCATCCTGAAACCCGTCCAGATCTTCGGGCACCATCGGACACTCGTCATCGGCATCCGGAATCAGATCCTGGTCGTTGTCGTTGTCCGGACAGCCGTCGTCGTCTTCGAAACCGTCGTTGTCCTCAGGATCGTTCATACACTTGTCTTTTACATCCGGTATTCCGTCATTGTCGTTGTCCGGATCCGGACAGCCGTCGGAGTCCTCAAACCCGTCGATATCCTCAGGGACTTTCGGACAGCGATCTTCGTTATCTTTGATTCCGTCCTGATCGGCATCCTGCGGAAGAATAAAGCCGGCCCATCCGACTGAAGCGGCAAGACGCCATTGAGGCTGCACCGCAACATCAACGGCTTTCCCCCATTTCGCATAGCGTGACAATGAGTCGGCGGACAGATCAATATCACCACCCAGCGTAAAGTAGAAACCTCCCGGAGGAGTAATGCTGATCCCGGGCGACAGTCGAAGAGGATCGGAACCGATCTCAAACCCCTTTTCGATATTGCCGAGGCGGGCTTCTCCGCTGAAGTCGGTGAACAGGTGGAGCCAATCCACCGGATTATACTCAAATGCGAGGTTAAGAAGGAACAGGTGATCAAGGTCCGGATCGAATGTCCATCGAACTCCGTAATTGACGTGCACCTCGACCGGACTGGCGTTGTGCAGATGTCGGAGATCAAAGGTCCACAGCATTTTCATGTCCAGTTCGACCGCTCCCGATGAGTAGAACGATGAAAGCCCCGAGGACAGAATCTCTCCGGTCGAGGAATCGACCTCAACTCCGGTTTCGTCGTAATAGTAGGTATGCCGGGGGTACAGTCCTTTTGATTTGTCGCCCGTAGGAATTCCCAGCGCGCCGTAATAGGCCATTTCAAAGAATCGACGGTGAGGATAGGGGGGATACTGAAACTTTAACGCCACCTCCATGTCACCAAACCCACTTTGAAGGCCGCCGAACGAACCGTCCTCCGTTTTATCGACGTAATCCGTATAAATCGGCATCATGGCTGAAAAATCCAGAAAACGGGTGAACCCGTATCCGATACTGGGAAGAATGTCGAACACACGGGTTGTGGGATTGTATCCGGGAACGCGGGTCCAGGAACTGTCGAAAGTATATGCTCCTCGAATCAGGTTATCATCCGTAGAAGCATTTCCATACGCCCCGATCGACAATCGACCCAACCCCAACGTTTTTGCGGATTGAGTGTAGAACAGACCAACTTGTCCGTACCGGTTTATGACCGGAGCGTTATAGGCGACTCCGGCTAAAGCGCTCAAATTGGCCAGAAGAGAAATACCAAGTACTGCTCGTCCCAGTCTCATTTTCTTCATAATGTGGTTCCTTATCGGCAATAACAATAATCACCTTGGCCGTCCCGCGAGACGGAATAAGGGATAATACGCCTTATTTAGTATGTGGTCAATATACGTAATTGGGTGGGTCCAGGCAAATTGCGGGAACAAAAACTTTCGTTTTTGACATTTTGCCTCGGGATTACAGCCCTTCCCTCGCGGTCGGCTCTTTAAATGCCTGTGACTCAATGATACAATGGCTTTATGAACAATGCAAAGCCACAGCACGCTCAAATACAGGAACGCATCGGAAATGTCGTAAATCTCCCCACTCTTCCGGGAATGGTGACTCACCTGATGCAGGCAATACGGGAACCCGATATCGGTACCAATGAAATTGCCCGCCTGATCGGCCAGGACATTTCCCTGTCGGCCAAAGTACTTCGCCTGGCCAACAGCGCATACTACGGCATTCCCCGCACCATTACCAATGTGGCGAATGCCCTTGTAGTGCTTGGGTTGCAGGCCGTTAATACACTCGTACTGAGCTGTACGGTATTCGATATGTTCTCAAAGCCCGACGACGCCGACGGCTCATACCATGTGTCCTTCTGGCGACACTGCCTGCAGACCGCACTTCTGTGCCGAATACTTGCGGAACAAACGAATTCCCACATTCATCCCGACGACGCATTCTGCGTGGGCCTGCTCCATGACCTGGGAAAGATCGCCATGGATCAATACCTTCATTCCGATTTCCAGGAGGTTGTCCGGACGGCAAAGACCGAGAAGATCTCTTTTTTCGAGGCGGAACTCCGGACTCTCAACTATACACACGTCGATGTTGGTGAGTGGTTGACTGGAGAGTGGGAGCTTCCCGAAGTGCTTCTGAGACCAATCCGACACCATCATGAACCTGAAATCGAACTGGTGGAGACAAAGTCGGAGCTTATCGCGCATCTGGCGGATAGATTAAGCAACGCACCCGATTTAAAGGACATACAACACTGGATAGACGCCCGTCAGCCAGGGGATTCCCTTGCAG
>CAZEMW010000261.1:5132-5751 GCA_964513105.1 uncultured Fibrobacterota bacterium | reverse complement strand
CGATGCGAAGGATATACCCGCCGGGTGCCCACGAACGCTTTGAACCCGAAGCCGGTTCGATCAGATGGAAACCGCTTCCATAGACCCCATCGGTATGTGCCCGGGTCCGGCCCATCATGTCAAGCACTGTTACCGACAGTGAGGTTCTTTCCGGGAGCCCGATTTTCACAATCGGTCTTCCACTACGATACATTGTACGGAAAAAGAACCGAGCAGGAGCGCCTGCACGTTTTTTCGCCTCGACTGAATGAAGTGTCATGTGAACATCGACGGCGGTAATGTTGCCTTTGCGATGCCGGACACCGATTTCTCCCACATAATGACCAATGTCTCCCACGACGGCCGAATCAATCGATAGACTCGAAGTCTGGAGGTCGAGCTTTTCATCGTCCTTAAACCAGCGGTATGTGAGCGAGTCCGTGCCCGTCCATTTGGTAACCGCGATTTCGTAGGTAACCGTTTCCCCGTCCCCAACGGTATCTTTCCCGTTCATGAGTGAAAAACGAATTTCATCAGCAGAAATTCTCACATATTCGGTATCGGGAGCAAAGGAGTCTTCGTCGGTATCATAGCCGACAACGGCAACCAGACTGCCGCCCAGGAATGTCGAATCCAGTAT
>CAZEMW010000261.1:0-5122 GCA_964513105.1 uncultured Fibrobacterota bacterium | reverse complement strand
ATCCAGTATAACGTCCAAGGTGTCGCTGGTGACGGAAAGCGAAGAAAAAACGCTGGATTCATCCTCTCCTTCGACCGCAAACCAGTGCAGACTATCAACCCCGGCAATCAGCTTTACCTGTACGGTGACCGTATCGACGACATCACCATAGACCCCGTATTTTCTTCCCTTCACTTTGTCGATTCTCGGCGGATCGATCACCTGCAGCAGCGTGGGCCCGGAGGAATCGATAACCGCATCACCGACAAGTGCATAGGTCCGCACCATTTTTCCGTGGTCTGAGAGTGCCGCTGAGTCGGTATAGGCAAAAGACGGTCCGGAGACGCCCTCGATCACCGTTCCATCCACGGTCCATCGATAGACAACCGGCTGCGACATCGAAGGAGAAGAAACTGTAGCAGTGTTCAACGTGATCGGGTCGACAGTTTTCGCGGTAAAGGTATCGGGCAGGCTCAACGAAAATATCACGGCGTCGTCACTCATGAAATTCCACCGAACCGTGTTCCCCGCATCACGAGAATGGAACGCAATGCCGCTCGCGTTCTCATCTTCCACCGTGTTGTTCCCGATTACCGCATGGTCGGCGACCACCGCACCATAACTTCTCAAAACCCATGGTTCCATTGTGTTGAGCCACACGGAATCGGTCTGAGTTCCGAGAAAAGAAGCTTTGTCGAACACCACGATTTCACCACCTTCGGTATCGCCCGACCATGGGACGTCGCTTATCAATTGACCGGCAAACTCAAGCGTATCGGCACCGAAAGCCGCTCCATTCAACGAGAGCGGACCCCCGGACTGCACAAATTTCTCGCAGGTAATCGGCGCGCCGTATAACTGCATGGTTCCGGGCCCGTCATGAACAAGCGTTGCCAAATCCCGTCGGCGATCCTTGTTTCTCAAACTGTTTCGCTCATAGGGTTCGACCCTGAGTATCGGACCGAGTCCCACCTTCTGGAGTCCGTCACCGGCAAAACGCAGTGTCGCACCATGCATTCCATGATATGAGTACCAGGTATGCAGAACGACATCTCCGTAGAAGACCAGACTGTCGGCATAAAAGTGGTGTCGTGCCGTCCCGGGCCATCCGGTAGAAAGCGGGTCTTCCTCGGAAAAATGCTCCATGAGCATATCGCCTCGAACGACGATGTTCATTTTCCGCTCTTCGGATCCAAACTGGGTTTGATGCCAACTGTTTGAGAAGTGCCGAGTGACGTTTCCGTGCGCTTCGAGATAGTCTCCCACAAGTCTCAAGGATATCCTACCGTCTCCCGATGCCACTGCCACAAACCCCATGTTGTTCACTTCGAGGCTCCCAAACACGAGGGTGTCGGTCACATTTGTCGAATCCACCAGATGTACGAAAACAACAGTGCCCACGGTAGGATCTGAGAAGGAGATATCTGTCAGATCGGCATCGCCGACCACAAACAGAGTATCATCGTCTTCCAGGCTCAAAACGGCACTTCCGCTCAGCCCTCCGCAAAACACCGCACCGTCTATGGTGACACTGCCGGTTATGGGTGCGGGAAGCGGATCGGGTACAGGATGCCCAAGCACCTGCCCCGTAACGGGACCGGATGCTCCGATAGCGACCAGGATGAATACTGCAATGAAAGCCTTCGGTATGCGAAAGCAGACCATGTAAACGCCTCCTTATGGCAGGTGGGTTGATCGCGATGGTCGGGCATACTCACTACGAGTCCGATTCATCGCCGAAACAGGGTCATGTACATTAAAAATACAAGCTGTTCAAGTGCCTCGTTCAATAACGACTGCCGATTGCCGCTCGTAATGGGCAAGTGAATGCGACCGGAGCACTGAAGCACAAATCATACCAGAAGGCCCATTTGTTGCCTTCGGCTAGTCACAAATCACTTTCATCATCTGTTTGATCTTTGTTCTTTGAGCTTTGACCCGGCTACCGAGCGAAGCGTTGTATTGCGATGCACTGCGGCGCGCTGCGTTGCACTGAGCTTGCCGAAGTGAGCGCAGCCGAAGTGAGTCCCGATCTTTGATCGGGAAAATGCCGAGGTATCCGGCTATGCCGGCTTAGACAAGCCCTTTTGGATTGACTTCCGCAAATCCACAAACACCACCCTCACCAACCCCCGAACCGAGTTCCCACAAAACACCGCCTCCGCATTGAGGAGCTGCTCCACCGTGAGTTCATGCTCTGTACAGGCACCGCGCCGAAGGAGGTTATTGCGTAGGACGCCGGGGAGGAGGCCGCTTTGCACGGGAGGCGTGTAGAGGGTGCCGGCGATTTGGGCGAACACGTTGCTTCGGGCACCTTCGGTTACCAGCCCGGAAGAGTTGGTGAATATAACGTCGTAGCACTTCCCCCGGCGTATGGACTCCATCGCATCGCGATACCACGGGCGATAATCGGTTTTGTGGTAGAGCAATTTTTGTGATTCGTCTATGGGGGTTTGTGCGATTCGGATATTTCGGGGGCACGGATTACCGCCTGATTCGAGAGGGGCACAATCGAGTGACGACTGTCCCTCGCGCGAAAGGAGTAGCCGTACTTTCCACTTTCCGGTGGGATACTTGCGACGAAGATTTTTCAGAGACGATTCAATTTGTGGCTCGTTGAGACAGAACCCCAGGAATGACGCGGAGCGTTTCATTCTTCGGATGTGATCCCTTTTGTAGAGATAGGAGCCCTCATTTAACAGCAGGGATTCCAGCAGGCGATAATCGGGTTCGTTTTCGGTCAGAAACCGGCATTTGGTTTCACATTCGAGCCATTCTTCCCGAGGATTGGAATCCCACACGATACCGCTGCCTACCCGATAGCGCCAACGGCTCTCCCCCGCGCCTTTCTGCAACGTTCGAATTGGAACACTGAAGACCGAAGTACTGTCGGGGGCGGTGTACCCGATCATGCCGCAGTACACCCCACGCATTCCGGTTTCCATCTCGCGTATTATCTCCATCGAACGAATTTTCGGCGCTCCGGTCACCGATCCGCAGGGAAAGATCGCTCGCACGATATCCGAAAACTCGATACCCCGACGCAGCCGTCCCTGAACGGTGGACGTCATCTGGTGGACGGTCGGATGTGTCTCGATGTCGAACAGCTTTGTGGTCCGCACCGATCCGGTGCGGCAGATTCGCCCAAGATCGTTTCTCATGAGATCAACGATCATTACATTTTCAGCCAGGTTTTTTGCATCCCGGGCGGGCCACCGAGCCAGGGCGGCATCTTCCTCGGGATACTTCCCGCGGGGCGCCGTGCCTTTCATGGGCTTAACCCGAATGGACGATCCTTTTCTCTCGAAAAACAGTTCGGGAGAAAAGGAAAGGATACTCCCGTACTCGTTGCGAATGAACGCACTGTATGGAGTGGGTTGTTTGTTTCTCAGACAGCGGTAGAAACTGAATTCGTCAAGCGCGGTGCGTACTTCAATATCGGCCGTAAAGTTAATCTGGTAGGTATCCCCGCGGGCAATATACTCCCGGATACCGGCAACCGCCGCGGAATAGGTTTCCGGATCGATTCTGGAGCGAGTTACCTCCGGATCAACGGGAATACCCGTGACGGTTTTGCCCGTTTCCGGAAGCGAGGGAGACCAGCGGGCGTCCCGGTGAGAAAAAACATACGGCCTGTCGAATACCCCGAACCACGCAAGGCCCGGGATTTTCTCGGACCCGTCTGATAAAGCCAACCGGGGCTCGATTGCGTATGCCGCTTCGTACGATATATATCCGACCACCCAGTGGGTACGGGAGTAGCTGTCCATCTGTTTCAACAGATCGGGGATTTCCTCAATTCGATTTGCCGTCAATACCGAACGGGGATGCAGAAAAAGGTAGGAGCACTCTCGTTGGGCCGACCGCCGGGCGGTATCGAGAAAAACGACGGGGGTGAATGTCGGGAGAATCGAGTGAAGCGAAGCTATGTCGTCCTTGTGCATTTCGGTCCTTTATTCTACGCTCCGTGACGACTCAAAACCGTCTTTTCCAGGTGGATTATCGTTTTCTCCATCTCCTTTGACATTTCTTCCTTTTCCTTGCCAAGAACCCGGAAAAGCGGGTCCCGAAGGCCGGCGTTCCATTCCGCGCTGCCGAGGAAAACTCCGCCAAGTCCCATATACATATCCTCTTCCATCTGGATATTGCACAAAACCGCCCAGCAAAGCGCCCACCCCCGTGCAGCATCCTCGGGACTGTAGCCCCCACCTCCCACGGCAAGTATCGGCTTTTCAAACTGGGTAATCTTTGGAAGGAAATCGGCAATGACGTTATTCGTCATTTTAAGATGCGTCAAGGGATCAACCGACAGGATATCCATCCCCAACTCCAGAACGATCACATCCGGTTGCCACGCTTTTATCAGGGGTGGTACAAGACGGTTATAGGCGACGGTGGCGATTTCGTCGTCCGTGCCGGCCGGAAACGGAACATTCATATTGGTTCCTTCCGCCTCTCCGTCCCCGATCTCATCTTCTCCCCCTCCCCAGGGATAGAGTGTCTTGCCGCTTTCGTGAAACGATACGGTGAAAACACGCGGGTCGTGATAGAATGCCGCCTGGGTACCGTTGCCGTGGTGGGCGTCGAGATCCAGGCAAATCACCCGTTTCCCGGCATCTGCCAGTACCCTGCAGGCAAGTACCACATCATTTACATAACAGAACCCCTCGGCATTTTCCGCTCCCGCATGATGGTACCCCCCGGACGGATTGAACGCCACCTTGTAACGTCCTTCCAGCAGTGCCCGTGCCCCGGTAATTGAGCCGCCCGCCGCCAGAGTCGCATAGTCGTACATTGCGGAAAAGACCGGACAGTCTTGCGTGCCGATACCCATGAACAGATCCGCGGCCTCGATGTTTCCCCGCGCCGCCCGTTGCAGCGCTTCCAGATATTCCGGTGTATGAAAAGAAAGCAGTTCCTCCCGGGTCGCCCGTATCGGTGCGACCTCCCTGCGCCCCTGTCCGTCATAGTATCCAAGGGAAGTGAGAATCTCCTTCGTCTTTCCCGCCCTCTCGGTTTTGAAAGGACTGGTTTCGGGGTAGTGGTACTTTTCCACCTCATCCGAGTGTATAAACGCCGCCTTTATTGCCATCGTACACCTCAAGCGAATTGAAGTACGATGATAAAAAATCAATGATCAAAA
>CAZEMW010000260.1:0-5753 GCA_964513105.1 uncultured Fibrobacterota bacterium | reverse complement strand
ACCTCACCCAGCGCAAATCAATATCACTGTTCGTCTGAGAAAATTTCATCTCCGGACTCTTCCGAATCCTCGACCGAGAAGGCTTGAAGCGGGCACTCGGGTTCGTGAAACTCGGTCCCTCCGCAAAGATCACAATGTCCCTCAACGATAATGTTTTCCTCCTCAAAAGGCATTTCACCGTACGCCATAGTATTCCTCCCGGAAATCCGATTTGTTCATGTTTCGATTTTCGAACCGGTACTGGGTCCGGCATCCAAACTGTTGTCACGATCGGTTGAGTGCAACGGATGTGCCGGCCGGAACAGGAAGCCGTTTCGAACTCCCTTCTTGACTTATCGATTGACTCCGCAACTTGGCGTTTTCTGCAGATTTGCATCGATTCATCGGTATCCGACGTCGATGAAGTGCTGGTGGAATACCGGATTGGTTGGGGATATGAGGTATTGAGAGAGGCACCGGGAAGTGGGCTGGGGGGGGTAGATCGGAATTCACCGTTCCGAACGGAACTGTGGGGACACATGATCGCAAGAGTTGAGAGCTTCGGGCGGGGAAATGAGCCGTATACCGGCTTGGTAGAATGATCTGTACACTACAGGGGCGTTGTCGATGTCGAATTCTGTGAAGAATCGGAACTTTTGTGTCGGAAATATTCTTTCCGGATTTCGTATCGAGTAAGAAGCTTGTGCAACTGGCGTGGGCTTATACCTGCCGCCTCCGCGCTGGCATCGATCCGCCCGTGGTGTTCTTCAAGAAGTTTTCGAAGGTATTCTTTCTCGACTTCTTCGTACGTACGACGTCGGACTTCCGAAAGTGGCTGGGAAAAATCGACGGCAAGTTTTTTGGGAAGCTCCGCGGTTGCAGGGATTTCATGAGGAAAACTCTGCGGGGTAAGAATATGGCTTGATTCAAGAATAAATGCCCGTTCCATCAGGTTTTCCAGTTCTCGAATATTTCCGGGCCAATCATACCGGGAGAACGAAGCAAGGACCTCCGGTGCGATATCCGAAATCTGTTTTGTGTTTTCTTTGTTCAGCCGGTGGAGAATTTCGCGGGATAGCTGTGGGATGTCTTCGGTACGACGTGAAAGCGGAGGGAGTTCTATTGGAAAAACATTCAGGCGGTAATAGAGATCTCGACGGAATTCACCGTTTTCCACCATCTGTCGGATATTCTCGTTGGTGGCGGCGATCAGTCGGACATCTACCCGGATGTCGTCTTCACCGCCTACGCGCTGAATTATCCTCTCCTGAAGCACTCGTAGCAGTTTAACCTGTGCCGAGGGAGGCATTGTTCCGACTTCGTCGAGAAACAGGGTCCCGCCGTGGGCGATCTCAAATTTTCCAAGCTTGCGCCGAACCGCTCCGGTAAATGCCCCTTTTTCATGTCCAAACAGTTCACTTTCGATAAGGTTTTCCGGAATGGCACCACAGTGAACGCTTATGAACTGTCGATCCTTGCGAGGGCTGTGGGAATGAATCAGTTTTGCCATAACGCCCTTGCCGGTTCCGGTATCACCGGTGAGCAGAACCGTGGTGAGAGCGGGGGCAACGGACTTAATTTTCCCGAAGACCTCCTTCATGTGTTCGTTTTTCGTACTCACAATCCGAAGGCTGTCGGAGTTCCAGAACTGGTCACGAAAATAGTCCAGTTCAAACTGGGCCCGTGTCGCTTCAATGGTCGTTTCTACTATATATTTAGCTTCTTTGGCATCGACCGGATACGGAAGGTAGTTGTCGGCGCCGGCTTTTACTGCGTCGACGGCAAGTCGGGTGCTTTCAGGGGGGCAGAGGACGATTATCCCGGCCGACGGAAGTATTCTTCGAAAGGGCCGAAGGAGTTCGTGCAGATCCGGTTTTGGGCCGGTCCGGGGACTGAAATCTATCAGAAGTCCGATATCCAGGAAAAGAAAGTCAAATCGGTTGCTCTCCAGGCGCGTCAATGCCGCGGGCACACTTTCCGTGCTTTCGACAACATATTCCCGAGAAAGGCCACCGGACAACTCTCTATGAGCATCCTTGTTTGACGTCACCGCAAGCGCATATTTCATAGGGTGTAAAATAATTGCGGCAGCAGGGCTCTGGTAGGCCCGAGGCATGCACACGATTGTCGGTGAGTCACTTGAAGGAGCCGGGGGACGAGTCGTATTTCAGGTATGGGCCTTTTCGGTGTACTTACGCATGCCGCCTTCAAGCATGTCTTCAATGTAAACCATCTGGACAAGAACCATCCCGCATGCCACCAGAGGCATTGCTAGCAGCACGCCGACGAATCCGATTATCGAAGCCAGCACGATCTGGATGGAAATGATAAGCACCGGCGGCATGGCAATTATCCTTCGATGAACGGTCGGGGTAATAAACGATCCTTCCAGATTCTGCAGGACCAGATAGAACAACCCCACAATAACCGCGCGTCCCGGACTTACGGTGAGTGCTATCAGGAGTATGGGAATACCGGCAAGGATGGGACCCAGAATGGGGATGAAAGTCATAAAGGCGGTGACCAGTCCGAGCAGGAAGGCGAGGGGGATATTGAGGATCCACAATAGAATAGTTGTGCCCACCCCCAGTATCAGCATAGAGATTCCCTGACCAAAAAGCCACCAGCGAAGAATATGTCCTAAATGCCGGAATACGTCCTTTGCCCGTTCTCGATACATCGGGGGAAGGAGGCGCACGAAGCCGTTTATGTACATCGAGGGCTCTGAGGAAAAGTATATACTGATAAGGATTACCAGCAGGGGCCATGTCACGGCATTGAGGGTGTTTGAGAATATCCCCAGGATTCGGGACGCCGCTCCCGAGTAGTCCCCCTGAGGGCCCTGGAAAAACTCCGACGGTTTTTCCATTGTGGATACGAGCTCTCGTCCCCAGGCAAATCGACCCAGAATGCCCTTCAGGTCCTCAATAGACTGCATTAAGTTCTCTACGAGTACTTCGCCCTGACTCATTATCGTGGGTACTGTGACGGCGCCCAATCCTCCCAGGGTCGAGAGCAGTAACAGAACCGATACGGTGAGCGAGAGCCAGCGGGGCATTTTCAGCCTGTCACGTCCCCAGTCGGCCATCCAGGTGAGAGGAACCGCAAGGACCGTGGCCGCAAATACCATAAGGAGGACATTAACTGCGCGGATAAAAAACCAGGTAAGGAGCACCGTTGCCGTTATGATTCCAATAACGGCAACAGCGCGCTTGATATACTCACCATTAATGCTCATGTTCTTGGATGCCTCTCACCGGACGAGGATTTTTTGAATTCTCTGGTCAAATATAGCAACCTTTGTTCCGGTGGAGGTCCGGAATCGCTGCAAAGCCGGCGATGTGCACTTTTTTTTGGTGAAATAGTGCCCCGAATGGGGCCAAAAACAGCAATTACCAAAAAAACGAACTCGAGTTCGTTTTTTCTAAATATCTGCATGGTATCTTAAAGACATCCCTTCAAGGTTGTCCGGCAGATATCATCGAAGTGGTGGTTCATCTTGCAGCGGTAAGGACTGAATTTTCTGCAGGAAGGACTTACCCGGTGGCTGCGCCCAACTTTCGATTACGGTTGGCTTGGTACTTACCGGTACCAGTCCGGAAAGCGTGACCGCAAACGAAGGGTTGAGGCCTGATCCTCCATGACAGTCACGTGTCTGAGCAAGGGAGCGAGTGTGCCCTCGTTCCCTTGCTTTATTTTCCATCTACCGAGTGTTTTCTGTAACTTACACTGAGCGATTTTCTCACTCAGACTCGCTCAGTTGAGGTATAATGTTGTTCTGGTGTTTGTCCGAATTGTGCGATTTGGCCGGCCGTCTCTTCCCGTCTGGAAGAATCGCCGGCAATTTCTCACAACTTATCCGGGCCGCACTATCGTAGAAGGGGGAACGAGGTATGCTCCATACTATTATGGGGATCATGTGCTCGTTTATCCTGGGTGCCGGACTCCTGTTCATTTTGCTTGAGCTGCGAACGGGTTTCGATCGCAAGTACCTTTATTTTGGCCTCCTTTTGATAGTTGCCGGTCTATTCTGCGGTCTTGATGTGTGGATCGAACCTCAGTCGTGGGACTATCAACGGGTAAAGTATCAGCACCTTGTCGCTCCTTTTCTGCTTCCTTTGATCTACTTGTATATTCTTGGCCTCAGTGGTGGTAGGAAGCCGAAAATTCCTCTTGCGATTCATTTCGGCATTGCGGCTTTCCTGTCGCTACTGACATGGGCCGACTTGCTGCTGGATAATGAGAATGGTCTCGCCGCCCCGACCCGCGTGTACTTTTTCCTGTTCATGCCATATGTGTATCTCTCAATACTCTTTCATATGGGCGTTCTTCTGCGTGCCTGGTGGTTATCAAAAGCTCCTCATCTGAAAAGAATACTGAGTGTGCAGATACCAACCATTGGTCTGGTGTCTGTCGGCGGTACACTGGACATGAACTTCATGGCTTTCAAGCTGGCCCCTCTTCCGATTGATTCCTACCTCACCATTACCATTCTGATTTTTGGGCTCTCCATGTTCTTTATTCTCTCCGATCAATTTCTGTCCCTTCTTCGTGAACGGGAAGAAACATTTGAGAAGCTCAAAACGGCATACGAGGAATTGGAGTCGGCCAGTGTATGGCGTGAGGTCGGCGAGTCGGCCGGACACATGAATCACGAGATTAAAAACTATGCCCTGGCCATCGCCAACATGGCGAAGCTGGCTCTGAAGAAAAACGGCGTTGACAACAAAACCGGGCAGATACTGGAGCGAATTACCGTTACGGCCGGAAAACTCACCGGTTTCAGCCGCGATATTCTCGAACTAAGTAAAGTCAGAAAAGCACACGGAAAAGACATTGTCGACCTGGCGTCGGTTGCGGAGAAGTGTGCGGTTCGCGAGTTCTCCGGGAGTGGGGTACACATCACCATATCCCCATCTTCGACACCGGGGCTCCTTGGTGATGCCGAACGAATTTACCAGGTGTTTTTCAACCTTTATAGAAATGCAGTTGAAGCCGGAGCGGACAAAATCTCGGTCCGGATATGGTGCGGAGCCCGTGTCCTGCTCTGTGTTGTCGCCGACAACGGCCCGGGGTGTACTCAGGAGCAGTTTGAGAACCTTTTCAAGGCGTTTTATACCACCAAACGAGGTACCTACGGTACCGGTCTCGGGATGTCTATCGTACACGGGGTACTGGATTCGCACAACGGCCACATCAGTGCCTACGCCCCAAAGTTGATGGGGGTATATGAGCCGGGGCTCCGTCTCGAACTGGTATTCCCGATTGAAAACCCCTCCCTGGAAAAGCGTCGTCCGGAACGCGGACTGGTTCTTGCCGGGAACGGTCTGTCGGATACATCCAGAATCGTGGCGGTCTGCCGAAGGGTCGGGGTCGATCCGGTGGTTATTAGCGGGTTGGAAGACTACAATCCCACAAAGTACCCACCGGAAAAAACTCTGCTTGTGGGTGTGAGCGATACGGTGGTTGATGTGGTCCGGCGCTATCCCAAGTGTCGGGCCTATGTGATCGAAGAAACAAAGTATGGAAATACCGTTTATTCCCTGCGAGAGTGCTGGCAGCGATGGGTCTTCAGTGAAGAATTTGTAAAGACACAGTTTGAGCGTCTTACGGAAGACACCGGTAGAATTGAGCGTGCTGTTTTGACTTAACCAGAGCTTCGCAGTCGAAAGCCGCTGTCCCGAGCAGAGTCGAGGCTGCGATGCACTGAGTCCCGATCATACATCGGGAAAGTGAGCTTGCCGAAGTGTGGATTTGTCAGACAAAGAATCTAC
>CAZEMW010000259.1:0-5770 GCA_964513105.1 uncultured Fibrobacterota bacterium | reverse complement strand
CGGATTCCGGAACAGCAGCGCCGTAATTTTAAACTGTGCCGCCGTCAAGTCCAGGGCGGTTTTTCCCTTTGAAATGATTTGGGATATCTCCGGAAACAGATATCGGATCGTTGTAAATATCGACTCCCCGGGCAATGTAGTCAAACCGGATATGGAAACGTCCCGGCTGGTATTCTCCCGCGCCCGGTGAAACGTCCACAGCCAGATCGGAATGGAGAGGGGTGATCGTACCGTCGGCATAATTCACCGTATAGTCGGTACCCTCAATGTACTCGACGCCGGCGACGGTGATTTTCATGCTGCCGGGAATGATGTTTTTGAGCTGAATTGCAGGATTGGTCGCATCGAGGAACTGGGTCGGCGTGCCAACCCCTGCGCTGCCGTCATAGAATGCCATTTGGCGTTCATTGTATGCCGTGGGTGAGCCCCCCGCCGATTTCTCCAGACGGTACGGGGCCGTTCTGGTATGTGTGCCGGCAAAGACGTATTCCCCTTTGAATTTCGTATTGGAGAGGGTAACCATCTGCCGAATCAGCTGCTCGACTTCAGTGCCGATGAATCGTCGCTCGGATCCGGTCAACGTATCGGTGTCGGCCTGGATTGCCAGCTCTCGAAGGCGTTGCATGAGATCGTTCATGCTTATCATTGCCGTATCGGAAACACTCATGAACGACATTCCGTCTTCGATGTTCTTTTTGTATTGGTTCAGTTGCGACAGTTTTGAGCGCAACTGCAAATCATTCGAAGTGTCAATCGGGTCGTCGGAAGGGCGTAAGAGACGCTTCCCGCTTGATAGCTGCTCCTGCAGATCCACCAGATCGGCGTATCGATTGCCGATCACGTATTGCATATGGTTGTTGAGAGATTTGAAAGTTACCCTCATGTGAACCTCCGAAACTATGTCAAATATTCATGAGGACGTCCAGCATCTGATCGGCGGTCGAAATTACCCGGGCAGACGCCTGATACGTGTGTTGGTATTTTATCAATTCGGCAATCTCCTCATCGAGTGATACCCCCGCAATGGAATCCTGAGTTGACTCGTATTGCTGAATCAGAAAATTCCTGGTCTTCAGATTCGATTCCGCTTCATTCCTGCTCAACCCAAGTACGCCGATAAATGCGCTGTAATACTGGTCGAATGTTGCCGTTGGATTACCCAGAGCGTCAACATCCATTGTCAGACCATGACGAAGCTGCGCAATCTCGATTGCGTTTTCATTGTCTCCTTCACCGCGGAACCCTCCAATATTCGTCCGGTACGTGAGATCGACCGGATCACCGTCATGAAGGTTGTTGAGAAGCTGAAGGGTGCCTCTGGCATAGTCTATGTGGTAGTCGATACCCTCTGTGAGTACCTGGCCTGTTGTCGTATTCACGGCGGTCAGAGAATTTCTCAGAATATTGCGAGCCGGATTGCCGGAGGTGGAATCGATGATTTGCGTCGGCTGGGCTCCGAAGGTGGTCGTGACGGTGGCGGTCCCATCTCGAATTTCTCCACCCTTTGCGGCGGCTATGTTCTTTATGTCGGACTTAATTGAGGCGGACAGGTCCATATCCGAGGCTCCGGTCACCTGTGAATCGAAAAATTCGATGCCGTTATAGCCCATAAGGTTATAGCCGGAACGGTGTATTTCGTTAACTTTCTCCGTAAGAGCTACCGCAAACTGATTGAGTTTCTGTTCATACTCCGGAATGATCTGATCCCGTGCATCGAAAAGGCCCTTGAGCTGTCCCCCCGAGGGCATATACTTCCGTTTTGATGTGGCGAATCGCACACCAACATCAGCGCTGCTTGAACCGTCAAGTTGACGAAACGTTGTGGTTGTAATCTCGAGTTTTTGTATGTCTACGGGAGAAACTATGATGTTTCCGGAGGTGGATACCGTTACCTGACCCAGCTCGTTTTCCGTAGTTGAAATGTCGATCAGTTCAGAGAGCTCCTTGAGTAGAACATCACGCCGGTCGCGACTGTCATTTGCGTTTTGGTCGCTGATTTCAACCGCACTGATCTCCAGATTGAGATTATAGATCTCCTGGGTAAGTCGATTTATCCGCTCGACGCGGTTGGCGATTTCGTCGTTGCGGGTTGTACGATGAAGTTGCAGTTCGCCGGAGAGATTGTGAAATACCTCGGTCAAGATTTCGGCGTTCGTTTTCACCATATTTCTCGCAGCGGGCTCGGCCGGATTGTTGGCAAGGTTCTCCCAACTGTCGAAGAACTGATCGACGAATTGCAGGAGGCCGGTATCGCTTGGTTCAGTGAATATGTTCTCGATGGTTTCATACGTATGATCGATTTCGTCAAAGTATCCCACTTCACGGTTCTGTCTTCTGATTTGCTGGTCGATATACGTGTTTCGGACACGCTCAATATTGATGACTTCAACGCCATACCCAATTTGTCCGAATTCACCGTCGTAACGATATGCCGCGGCCTGATTGAGACGCTTTCGGCTGTATCCCTCGACATCGGCATTCGCGATATTCTGCCCTGTAATATCCATGCCGACCTGTGCGGCCGCAAGGCCGCGCGTTGCAGTACTGAGAACCGACATCACCGCCATAGTTGTATCCTCACGCCGTTTTGTTGATCAGATGTTTGACTGTCGTGGTCGGACCGGCACTGCCGCTCCTCTTGTAACCCGCCCCGGCAGAGGTGCGCACGGAAACGACCTCAAAACTTTTTGTGATTGCCGAGAGGGATTCTCTCAACAGAATATTGTTTTCAGTATTCAACCTGGTGAGTTCCATTATGTTTTTTCGAAGTGTATTTCGGAGATCAATCAACGTGCTTTTTTTTGGTCCTGTTATCAGCCCAATGATATCACGAAGAGTGAGGTGATGCCGCCCGACATGGGGGAGAGCCGCAATCTCTCGGCATACCCCAAGCCTGCGTTCCTCCAGGTCTTCCATCTGTCCGGAGAGCGTGTCGTACCGTTCGGTAGCGTTTCCAATCAGGGACAAGTCGCTTGACTTTATGGCATCATTCATTTTCTGAGCGGACTGTAAGAGATCCGACTGCACTCGTAGCTCTTCGGTGAGTATTTCCGTCAGACGATCGATTTCTTTATTCATCGTGTGCTCCCGTTTCTTCCGTTTTAGCTTTAGCCGCCGCGGCGCGTTCGCGTCGGGCGAGTACCTTTTCGACGTAATCCTGCGTTTCGGCATAGGGAGGAATTCCCTTGTACTTCTCTACGGCATTCGGCCCGGCATTGTACGAGGCAAGGGCGAGTTTAACCTCACCGAATCGGTCGAGCATGCGACGCAGGTAGCGTGTGCCGGCCAGAATATTTTCGCGTGGATTGAATATATTGCGAACATTAAGGTCACGTGCAGTCGCAGGCATAAGCTGCATGAGACCACGTGCACCTGCGCGCGATACCGCATACGGTTCGCCGGCCGATTCTTGTGCCACAACCGCCGTGATGAGCTCTGGATCCATACCGTACTGAGCAGCAGCATCTTCAATGATGTTGCGCCATCGAGCAACGCGTTGCTCGACATTACCGCCGGTCGGGATATTCGGCCGAAACTGCGCTTGAGAAAACATGGCTCTGTTCGCACCAAGTCGATTCAACTCATGTACCGCGGATTCCGGGTTCTCGGACTTCTGTATCTCATTGAGAATGAGGTCGGAAAGCCCAAGTGAGGCTTCTTTCGAAATCATGCGAGCGTATTCGTCGTCGAGCATTGAGCGATACATTTTTTCGCCCATGGATTCAGGGAGTAATTCGCTCCGCTGCACCGTCCGGCGCATCGACCGCAGCATCATGGACACGAAGAGACTCTCAAATTCCCGAGCAACAGCTTTGGGGCCGTCGATTCTCGGCATCAATCCGGGAGCTGTAACAGATTGACCAACATCGGAATGTATCATGGTTCCTCCCTGAATGAATCTTTCCTGCAGGCAGTAGTAGCAATCGGCGAGCCGGCTTTGTATGTTGTTGATTTGAAAGGGAATGTGTAGAGTGGTGTCTCCCATTCTGCGGCAAAAAGAGCTTGGAGTTGGGCAAATTTTACCTATAAGGATTTATAACGCGTCGGAAGATTTGTTCCGGTTTCGTCGGAAGGTTTGTTCCTTTTCTGAAACGTGGAACGGCTCCATTATTGGCGTTTTTGCGGTCATCTGAAGCAGTTAAGCGTTTTGACAAAGTTGCCGCACTGCAGAAGGCTAAGAACAATCCAAACGGCAAGTGAAGCCGTATAAGGCCATGTTATTTAGTTAATTGCAAGTGTTGCCGCACTGTTTGGTTCTTGCCGCACTGACTTGCCGCACCGTTGCCGCACTTGACTTGCTGAAATGAACACTAACCAGAAGCGGGGTTGAGTGCTTTTAACCCATACTATTTCGCTCGTATTCTGCCTTCATCCGATTTACCATTCCCATTAGTTCGGAATGAGACCGGCGGTAATATTCCAGATCGGTGTCAATCCTGGTGCGGACTTGCTCAGCAAATTCCATCATTCGCTCCAGTTCGGTTGCCAAGGTCTCAAAACAAAGTATAACTCTCGATACGGGACTTTCCTGAGCGTAATCAAATTCGGAAAATTTGAGGTTGTGTGAAAGAAAGTCCATGAGCTGCTGAAAAAAACTGCTATCCGGCAAAATCTTCCCAGTCTTGACCGCATTGAGGTAGTTTTCGGTAACACCTAAGCCTTCAGAGAGCATTGAACCTTCGACTTGCAGGGATTCCGCATCTATAATAGCTTGTTTGCTGACATTTCTTCTTCGGCTGTCCTCCCAGCCAGTACCAAGCCAACGGTCGTCTACCATTGCTATCGCCGCGATGGAAGAGATTCGATTAGCCTTGGGTATCCTCTTGTTTGCTTCATACTGTGAAATTGCCACCTGAGTGGTGCCAAGCCTACCAGCCAAATCAGACTGTGTCCACCCCCAGGCCAACCTTGCACATTCCAACCGCTGCCCAAACGTTGTAGTTATGCTAGGCGAAGAGCTTTTCATAATCCTCCCAGCTCACTATTGACAGGAATTACCAGAAGTGTTATATTTATACCGTAAGAATGATATATTCAACCGTTATTATAACAGAAGGGTGAAATATGACAAACCCGAGAGCAGTCGCCCTAAAGGTCGCATTAGCGGCTCAAGGGATGAATATCAGCACTTTTGCTCGAATGAACGGTGTGAAACCGCCCCAAATTTACAGAATACTTGCTGGAACCTCCAAAAGCCAGCGAATAGAAAGAAATATAGAGCTTGCGATAACGGACGGGAAACTGAAGATCGCTGAGATGTTCAGTTTTCGCCATAACTTGCCGCAGTCCCCTGAGAGGGACCGACCGGAAGGTCCCAAGCAAAGAGAGTCGGCATGTGCCCATGCCTCCCAAAACAAGGAATTGGCCGGATGAACTCGCCGAGAATTCAGAAGCTCAAAATTTCAGCATTGCGTTTGGATGGCGGCACTCAACTCAGGGAATCTATGAGTCAGGAAACCATCGCCGAATACGCAGATGCAATGCGCGAAGGAGGCAAATTCCCGCCCCCCACAGTCTTCTGGGATGGGCGGGACTATTTGCTTGCCGGCGGGTTTCACCGCATTGAGGCTGCTCGCTTAACTGGAAAGAGCGAGATATATGTCGAGGTTCGGGAAGGTACTCTCAGGGATGCAGTACTCTTCTCGGCGGGTGAAAACGCTAACCACGGACTTAGACGGACAAATCGGGACAAACAACGAGCTGTTCAAACCATCCTGGGGGATCAGGAGTGGTGCAAATGGACTGACAGGAAAATCGCCCGGCATTGTGG
>CAZEMW010000258.1:0-5770 GCA_964513105.1 uncultured Fibrobacterota bacterium | reverse complement strand
GAACCCCCTGTTTCCGGCCGAAAACGGGCACCTTCCCGATTGAAATCGGGACTCGGCGTCCGTTTTCGAGGGTTTTCGGACAGACACTACTTAAAAAAGTCCCGAAAGGACCGTTTCAGTCGCTCATTCTCCTCGGGGGTTCCTACGCTCAATCGAAGGCAGTTCTCGAGCATTGGGTATGAAGAAACATCCCTGACGAGAATACCGGTTCTTCGCAGGTGTCCGTCCAGTTCATCTTTTTTGTCCGTCCGAATTAAAATGAAATTGGCTTGAGACGGGTAAACCGCATCCAGAGGAAGCTCTCCCAGTGTCGCAAACAATGCATCACGTTCGGCGGTTATGACTGCCAGATTGCGGTTCAGGATTTCCGGATGAGACGTGAGAACCGTGGCGACATGAACCGTAAAAAAATTCACGTTATACGGTAGCTTCGCCGCCTTGATTGCGGAAATGATCTCGGGATTGCCGAGCATGTACCCGAGACGAAGCCCGGCACCTCCGACCGCTTTCGAAAAGGTTCTGGTTATGATCAGGTTTGGGTAGCGATCAAGAAGTTCAACCGCATTGAACCCACCAAATTCTACATAAGCCTGGTCGAGCAGGACCATTCCCGAATGGTTTTTCAGGACGGCATGTATTTCACTCTCGTTGAGTGCTCCGCCGGTTGGGTTGTTGGGTGAGCACAGAATCAGGAGAGAGCGAGGGTTCGCACGGCACGTTTCGATTATGGCGTCGATATCGAACGAAAGATCCTTACGCAGTCTCACCGGTAGATCTCGGGAGCCTACCGCCTTTGAGAGCAGGCGGTACACGGAAAATGTCGGGGTGCAGATAATGATCGGTCTGTCGGGAGACGCGACCGACAAAAGCAAGACGAGAAGCATTTCGTTTGATCCGTTACCGGCAATAACCATATTCGACCCGACACCGGCGTATTTGGCCAGAGCTTCGAGCAACTCTTCCGGAATAAAATCCGGGTACCGGTTCCAGGGCCTGGCCAGGCAGTAATCGGCGACCTCTTTTTTTATCGGCTCGGGCCAGTCAAAGGGATTCTCGTTCTGGTTAAGTTTGATCTCGGTGTCTTCGGGGGAAAGGTGGTACGCAGGAAGTGTCCGGATGCCGGCATTTATCAATTCGAGTGCGTCAGCGGTTTCCATACACTTCCTCAATCTTTCTTCCAAACTCCGAAATATTCGTATCGAGATTGTTTATTTCAATCGACACGTGAACGAGAAGGACTGCCGTCGCCGTGAGAAGAAATATTGCCGGCACGATCCACATAATCTCTCCAACTTATTAAAAAATAATCTGTTGTGCCGGCCCAAAGTACCGGCGGAAGTTCGTTTCGAGTGACTTTGAGAGACTCTCGAGGGAGACACCCTTGATGTCCGCAACCCTTTGGGCGATAATTCCGACGCGTGCCGGTTCGTTTATTTTACCGCGAAACGGCACGGGAGACAAGTAGGGACTATCCGTCTCAACGAAAATTCGATCGGTTGGGGCATACAAGACCAGTGGTTCGAGACCGCCGTTCTTGAATGTCACAATCCCGGAAAACGAGACCATGTACCCCGAATCAAGAAGCCGTCGCAAAGAATCCTTTGAACCGGTGAAGCAGTGAAAAACAACCTTTTCGATGCCGATTTCCCGACAATGGTCGATGACTTTATCTTCACTGCCTCGTGAATGCACGATTGCGGGGATACTCAGTTTCTTGGCCGTTTCTAGCTGGAAGAGGAATACCGGCACCTGAAGATCGAGGTCGGGATACCGAGGGTTTCCGGCATCCAACCCTATTTCACCTACGGCAATTACTTTCTCGGCTTTCAGGAACGTCGAAAGTCTTGCTTCCCAATTCTCGGGGAGATCTTCCGTGTCGAAAGGCGAAATGCCGGCCGCGGCAAAAAGACCCGAGTGATTTCGAGACTGCGCAAGCACTGTTTCGGTTGTCTCCAGACTGGTACCGGCGTTTACAATACAGGTAACTCCCGCCTCGTTTGCCCTGTCGAGAAGAGCACTCAAATCTTCCGGAGAACGGTCATACAGGTGAGCATGTATATCGATCATAAGTTTCCTGACAATTCTTTGCAGAAAAGTTGTTTTATCCCGGCAACGACAATCGATCCGGCTTTGTATCGAACCGCGCGGGAACCTGAGTTCCAAACCGGCAATGCTGAAGTAAGTTCCTCAAAGCGGAGATCTGTCAAACGCCGAGTCAAAAAGGTGAAACCCCGAGCGGACGAGTGGTAGTACAAAAATAGTGGATTTGCAGAACAGAGGTATATCAAAGGATGCACAGGCTATCTGCGGAAGTCTCGATTGGTCGGGAGGGTCTTGAGAAGTTGAGGTAGAGGCTCGTGAACGGGGAGGGGGTACTGAAGGGACCTTCGGGTCAGATTCTCTCCTGAAATACGCTCCACCACTTGGACAGTGTCCACATGTCCACACCTTCGTGATCGATCTTGAACACGAGTACGCCTTTTCCCTTCACTTTGAGTGGATCACCATTCAGGGTATAGCTGAGTCGCCGGTTGTTTCCGACGTGTATGTTGAGGCTGTCCCGAGCACTGAATGTGCGGGTCTCATTTGCATAGACAAAATTTTTCCAGGACTCACCGTCTTCAAACACCTGCAGCCAGACGGAATCTCTGGAAACCGAGACCTGCAGTTTCAGGCTGTCCGGGGAAGCCGCCGCCGTTTCTTCCTCTACTTCCGCGTCTTCACTTTCGGCCTCGGCTTCAGGTTCGTCCTGTACTTCCGTACCCGTTTCCGGGTCCGTCTCCTCCGATCCTTCCGGAATGGAATCCGCGGGAATTGCACCCTCGGCTTCTTCTTCCGGCGCCTCCTCGAGAGTAGTGGTCTGTTCGGTACCGGATTCTTCTTTGGCTCCGGATTTCGTACCCAGAAACGCGGTTACCAGAAGAGCCACCACCGCTGTCACCACAACGGCGAGAATAATTATCGTCTTCCCAAATTTCGGGGATTCTGTCGCGCCTTTCACCGAGATATTGATTCTTGTGGCGCGTTCACTTTCATAGTCGGCCGGAGGAAGACCACGTTCGTTGTAGAAGCGTCGCAGTATGTCCTCAGGATCAAGCATCAGGTATCCCGCAATGGATTTCAGGTAGACCCGGACATATGGATCCGCCGGGAGATCGTCATAGCTTCCGCTTTCGATTGCTTTTATGTACGAAGCATTGAGCTTCAGGTCGCGTGCAACCGTCTCAATAGCAATCCGTCGGGTCACACGCTCTTTTCGGATCGTTTCACCGACCGTTTCGTGTTCGTTTCCCTCGGATTGAGGTGGGAAATTCTCCGGTGTATCCGACATTACCTCTATCCTTTCAGCAACCAATGTATGACCGACACTGGGCCGGTGGTAGCTCGATATAATTCTATCTATTGCCGTCTCAACGTTGTCGCCGTCTCCCAAAATCGTCCCGGCCTCATTGTTGTGCCGAGCTTGCCGAAGCGTGGATTTGTCAGACTAAAGGTCTAGTGGGCGGCTTCCTCCAATAGTTCGATGGTCCCGGCAACCGGAAGACCGACTACATTATAATAGCATCCTTCAATGCTGTCGACAAACGTAAGTGCTTTTCCTTGAATACCATAGGCCCCCGCCTTATCCGCATATTCGTCGGAATCAAGGTATCGATTTATCTCACCTTCCGTAAGGTGACGAAACCGTACCTTCGTGGAGGTGATATTCGACCGACTCAAAGCCTCGTCTCGGCAGACCAGACTTACCCCGGTGATAACTTCGTGAACCCGGCCTGAGAGGGACTTGAGCATTTCGAAGGCATGTCGTCGTGAATCCGGCTTGCCCATTATTACGCCTTGCAGGCACACAATAGTATCTCCGCCGAGTACGAAGGCATTCGGATACGACAACGCGACCTGGTCGGCTTTCCGTATCGCCAGCTCCTGTAACGATTTGTGCAGGTTCGTTGGATCGATATAGTCGTTTTCATCCCCAATTTCGGGAGAGGCAACCTCGAACTCAAATCCCATGCGTTCGAGGAGTTCTCGACGGCGCGGAGACTTTGACGCCAGTACCAGCGGTCTTTCGAGTGAATACCAGGTGCTCATACGGGTAGGCACATCGTTCTGTTTGTCGGGAGTTCGGCCGGGCGATATACTGGTCCATATACCGTCCTTCCGAATGGGAAAACCGTACTGTCATCAAAATAGTATGTGCTGCAGTGGTTTTGCCCGCCGCATTGGGCATTCCGGGCTGCGTAAGATGCCTGCGGGCAAGTATTTTAAACACGAGAGTACGAGTTTGTTGCTGTAGGCCGACTCCGCTGCTACTCGGCTTCGGTTTGTCCGGCAGGTTCGGAGACGAACACGGGAGCGATTCGGCTATGTGACCAAGCGAACAACAACAATCAATCCCTGGTCGATTTGATTGCTTTACCAGGACGGGGAAGAGCGGATGACTGGAAGAAACGACCCATGCTGGTGTGGTAGTGGTAAGAAGTACAAAAAATGTCATATGAATCGGGAGGATGATCGACCGGTCTCTTCGCAGGGAGCACGAGGGGGCTCGCCATATACGAAGTCTCCTGATGAAATCGAAGGGATGCGTCGGGCGGGGATATTCAACGGTGAACTGATGGATTTTGTCCGTCCGAAGGTGAAGCCGGGGGTGAGCACCGAAGCTCTCGACAAGCTCGTTCACGAGTATACGCTGGATCATGGACACACGCCGGCATGCCTTGGGTATCGCGGATATCCAAAATCGATCTGCACCTCGGTAAACAATGTCGTGTGCCACGGCATTCCTTCTCCCAACCAGGTTTTGCGTGACGGGGATATCATAAATGTCGATTTGACCACAATTGTGGACGGGTTTCACGCGGATTCTTCGGAAACGTTCATGATCGGGACGGTGGATCCGAAAGTCGAGCAACTGGTGCTTGTGACCGCTCGGGCGCTCTTGCGAGGAATTGCGGCGGTAAAACCCGGCGCTCCTCTATCCGCGATCGCCGGGGCTATTGAGCCTTACGTGAACGAGAACGGCTGCTCTGTTGTGCATCAATACACCGGTCACGGAGTAGGGACTAAATTTCACGAGCACTTTACCGTATATCATCATGTAACCCGGGACTGCGAAAATGTGATTCTGGAGCCCGGGATGACCTTTACCATAGAACCAATGGTGAACAGGGGAGACTGGAAGGTGGTAACGGACCGTCGCGACGGCTGGACGGTGCGAACGGCGGACGGATCGCTATCCGCTCAGTTTGAGCACACGCTCGCGGTTACCGAAAATGGTGTGGAAATCCTGACACTAACGCCTTCACAGAAGGCAAAGCAGGCATCCCTGATCGTTGACGACACTGTTATGTAAGGAGAATTGGTAGCATACAGCAGAATTATGTTCGAAATCACTTATCCGAAACCAAATGAACGAGTAGTTCTGGTCGGTTTGCAGACATCGGCCGACAATCCGGTACTGTTTGAAGAAGACATGCAGGAAATGGTCATGCTCTGCAAGACTGCCGGAGCCGACGTGGTGGAAATAGTTGTTCAAAAACGGGATAAACCGGAAGCTTCGACATTCATTGGAAAAGGCAAGCTTTCCGAGGTCAGGGGTATCATGCGAGAGCAGAAATGCACCTCGCTGGTGATCGATGCCGAATTGTCACCGGGACAGATCAGGACTATTGAGCAGAAAACCGGCGGCAAAGTCATAGACCGAAGTCAGTTGATTCTCGATATTTTTGCTCAGCACGCCCGCACCAATGAAGCGCGTATACAGGTAGAG
>CAZEMW010000257.1:0-5775 GCA_964513105.1 uncultured Fibrobacterota bacterium | reverse complement strand
CAGTTACGACGTTCGTTCAGTTTCTGCAAGCGTCCCTTCGGGGGCGCTTTTTTTTGTCCCGTTCTCCATTCGGTTTGCTCCTTCGGCCCCACTCCTTTGCCAATAAAGAAATGTCTTCGTTTTCCAGTATCGGCATTCGAAAAGGACTAAAGGTTTTCGGAAATCCTCCGATATACTAGCAGGGGAACATTCGCCTTCAATTTCTACGGTATACTTGGGGAAGCGTACTCGTAGAATACATACGGAGGCACACAAGGGAGGTGGCGTATGTCCGCCTATCGGTTGCCGAGAATCCTTGCGGATTTGGGCGATGCCTTTACACGAGCGCAGACCGGGTATGCGTCTGCGCTCGCTCGACTGGGTACCAATCAACGTCACCAGACCGCAATCCAGGATCCGGAATCATACATACTGGCAAACGACTTGCGAAAGCGAATTGCTGAGCAGGAGGCGGTTCTGGTTGATCTGTCTCGAGCCGAAGCTTTCGTGCAGGTGGCCGACGCCTGGGTCGGTGCAGTTATCGACAACCTCAGCCTTCTGAAGGCTGAAACCTCGATATCTCCGACAAGTGAGAAAACCTCACAGCTTCGTGAGGTTGTCAAGGGAATCGCATCGGAAACCTATCGTGGTCGGGGACTGAATTCGGCGACCACGCATGATACGGTAAACCTGCCTTCGGGGAGTAGTTTCTCACTCTCTTTTACCGCCTCCAATCTGGTCGATACGGCCGCGCTCGGCAGCACGACGGAGATTCAGACCCAGATCGACCATGCCCAGAGTTTCGCCGAGAAACTGGCAGGGTACGGGGCCCGAGTTCAGTCTCATTCCTCCGCCGGCAAATCGGCTGTCGCGGGCCGTCGACTGGCCGTCGATCGGATTACTTCAATTGATCTTGCCTCCGAACTCGCCGCCTATGCTGAGAACGAGATCCGCATGCATGCGGCCGCCGCCATGATGTCCCAGGCATCTCTCTCCGCCCAGGCGGTCATGTTGCTCTACCGCTGAATTTCGTTACGCCGTCCCCTCAGGTCCCTCTTTGCACAAGGGGCTTTGATATCCATGAATTCGCCTGAAAACCAATTTGTAGCCGCCCCGTAATTGTATGTAAGTCAATTGTTTACAAATAGCCCAAAATTAAGTGCTAAAGAAATTGCCGATTCCGCCGATACAGGTAAGGGGAAGCTGCAGGCAAAAGTCGATTGTTTCGGAAGGGGAAGCCGAGACAGCGACAGGGATGTCGGATGTACACAAGGGAGGTGTTTATGATCGGGACGAACAACGTTCTGACCACGATGCGCGTCGCAACGTTCTACAACGCGACGAAAAACGCGATGGCCACATCGCTTTCCAGGATTTCTTCCGGGAAAAACTACAGCAGGCCGCAGGACGACGTTTCGTATTTCATGCGATTACAGAATGTACGACAGAATCGCCGTGGATACGAACGAATCGAAAAGGAACTTGACAATGTTGCCGCAATGATGGATATGGCGGAACGCTCGGGCACACAAATCATTGAGAACCTCAATGAAATGAAACGCCTCTCGCTCGAATACTGGGGGAGCGACGACCCCACGGCAAAAGAAGCCGTCAAGAACAAATTCGACGCTCTGAAGGACACCATTGCCGACATCGTGAATTCCACGAACTATTTCGACGGAAAAAAACTCATGCAGGATGGAGATGTCACATCGGTGATCCTGAGCCCGTCCGACATAAGCAACAAGCTCACGATATCGTTCGATGCGGGAGATGTGGTTGACGCTACACAGCTCGACGTGACCGGGGTGAGCCTGGGGAGCGCGGATGAGGCAACCGTAAATGCCGCGATGGAGGCCGAGTATGACAAAGCAATGTCCTACATTACAAAGGTGAGTTCCTATATTCATCGCATCGAAGCGCAGACGGCGGTTGCACAGTCGGTGATCGACAACAGTGCTGCGTACGAGTCAACGATTAACGATGTCGACGATGCAAAGGAACTGAGTAAAGTCACCGAATACGACATCCGTCAGCAGGCGGCATTGTCGATGCTGGCGCAGGCCAACAACTCCAAATTCGGAATCCTTAAATTACTCCAGTAGTCGGCTCCGATCATATATGAAAAAAGAAGCGGCTCGAATGTACTGTTCCGTGCATTCGAGCCGTTTTGCGTTCGGGAAACAGCATGTCCCGATCAAACCTCAGAGTTTTTATCCGTCGGCATATACCCGCGCGTTGTCGGTGCTGGTGACGAATTGATGAATCTTGCCCGCCAGTTTTTCGGGCGAAAAACCAAGATCGTTCTTCAACTGGTCCATAGAGCCGTGAGGAATGAATTCATCGGGATAGCCGATTATCTGAATTTTCGGATACCGTTCGTGAGACTGATATAATTCGGAAACCGCCGATCCGAATCCACCGGCTACCGCGTTGTGCTCAATGGTTATTATATGATTGTAGTCCGATGCCACCCGAAGGTAGAAATCTTCATGGAGAGGCTTCACAAAACGTGCGTTGAAAAGTGTCGGAGTGATATTGTGCGTCTCTTTTAGAATTTCGAGAGCCGCTTCGGCATCATCAACCGCATGCCCGACCGCAACCACGGCAACATCGGAACCTTCAACAAGCATTTCGGGAGTGTTGTTGGCAAGCACTGTCATTGGCGATTCGAAGGTGACGTCATTTGCGGTTCCTCGCGGGTAGCGAATGATTATCGGGCCGCCTTCGGATTGCGATGCCGTGAGGAGCATGTCCCGAAGCTCCCGTCCGTCCTTCGGCGCCATTATAACCGCATTGGGGATGGATCGCATGAACGAAATGTCGAAAGCCCCATGATGAGTCGGACCGTCCTGTCCGACAATGCCCGCACGGTCGATGCACAGCACAACATTGAGGTTATCCAATGCGACATCGTGAACAATTTGATCGTAGCAGCGCTGGGTGAAAGTGGAATAAAGCGCGACAACCGGCTTCATTCCCTGACGCGCCAGGCCCGAAGCGAACGTGACGGCGTGCTCTTCGGCAATACCGACATCAAAAAAGCGGTCGGGAAATGCATCACGGAAATGGGCAAGACCGGTACCGTCGGGCATTGCCGCGGTAATGGCAACTACATTCTTTTGTCCCCTGCCGATCTCCATCAGTGTCCTTCCGAATACTTCGCTATAGCTTGGCGCCGAACCTTTCGTGGTTGTTCCGGTGGATCGCTCAAATTTGCCGATCCCGTGGTACTTAGTCGCATCATTTTCCGCGAAACTGTAGCCTTTTCCCTTTCGAGTGACCACATGAACAAGCACCGGTTCACAGGTCGAGTTTTTGACGAACCGAAAAACCTCGAGCATTTCGTTGAGATTGTGGCCGTCGACCGGGCCGAAATACCGCAGGCCCATGTCCTCAAACAGCTTGCCGGGGATAACCATGTGTTTGACCGCATCGTCGACATTGCCGACAAGATTGCGAAGGCGCTTGCCGACATCGATCTGACCGAGTTTCTCCCAGATTTCCGTCCTGAGCCGGTTGAAACGCTTGTCGGTAATAACTCGCGTGAGGTACCGCGACAGCGCACCCACATTTCGCGCGATAGACATTTTATTGTCGTTGAGCACCACTACCATTCCGGTATTCTGCATGCCCAGGTTGTTCAGCCCTTCAAGCGCAAGTCCTCCTGAAAGCGACCCGTCACCGATAACCGCGACAACCGAATGGTCCTGCCCCTGAAGATCCCTGGCGATCGCCATTCCGAGTGCCGCCGAAATGGAAGTGGACGCGTGGCCGACCGAGAGCGTGTCGTATTCACTCTCCGAGCTGCGGGGAAAACCGCTCAAGCCCCCGTACTGACGAATCGTCGAAAACTTTTCTCTTCGACCGGTAAGGATTTTATGCGCATAGGCCTGATGACCGACATCCCAGACCAGTTTGTCTATCGGTGTGTTATAAACATAGTGCAGAGCCAGGGTGAGTTCTACCGCCCCCAGACTTGAGGCAAGATGTCCACCGTGCTTACTTACCACATCAATCAGCAGTTCTCTGATTTCACCGGCAATTTCCGGCAGTCGTTCTGAAGGAAGTTCGCGAAGGTCGTCGGGTTTTTGTATCGTTTGAAGTAAGCTCAATTTCGTTCTCCCAGTCTGTTTGCGCGCTCCTGAACGCGTCTGAATCCCTGAAATGGGGAATATGACCATGCCGGCTGTTATGCGCGAGTTACCGTCATAGGTGCCGAATCTGCATCTGCCCAGAGTAAGAGCAAGTTACTAAAGATACGAAAACAAGAGAAGGGATTCAAGTTCCCCCCGAATGTATTGAATACGTTTTCGGTATGTATTTTCATTACCGGTACCGAGGATCTCCCGGCACCGACGGAGGAATTGGCTTGGGACGCCCTGTTTTCCTCAAATCCCCCCGTTCACGAGCTCGTAATCGGAAATATGGCCGAATCGGCGTGCATCCCGTTTTTCGGCTACAATTATACACTATTGAGGAGTTTCATGTTCGAATATTCAGTTGAAGCCGTCGATACCCGGTCTGCCGCGCGGGCGGGACGTCTGGTGACCCCTCACGGCGAAATAGAAACACCGGTATTCATGCCGGTAGGAACGCAGGCCACGGTCAAAGCGCTCTCGCCCGATGAGTTGCGGGATACCGGCAGTCGGATTATCCTGGCAAACGCCTATCACCTGAATCTCAGACCCGGTGATGAGTTGATTCGTGATGCCGGCGGGCTGCATTCCTTTGAGAACTGGCCGCACGCGATGCTCACCGACAGCGGCGGGTTTCAGGTATTCAGTCTCAGAGATATCTCACGGATTACCGACGACGGGGTGACCTTTCAATCGCATATCGACGGATCTCAGAAATTCTTCTCTCCCGAGACGGTCATGGCAATAGAGCATAACCTCGGGGCGGACATAATTATGTGTTTCGACGAATGCCCGCCGGCGAAAGCCGAGCCGGAGCTTTTGCGGAAGGCGGTGGACCGTACGATTGCCTGGGCGGATCGGTGTCTTGAAGCACACGGACGACTTGGAAATACCCATGGGTATCCACAGGCACTCTTCGGAATTGTCCAGGGGGCCACCGACAAGAAACTTCGAGAATACTGTTCCGATCAACTCGTGCAACGCGATTTTCCCGGATACGCGGTCGGTGGGTGTGCCGTGGGTGAGGCGATGGAAGAAATGTACGATATCGTTGGATTTACCGCGGGGTTGCTGCCCACAAACAAGCCTCGCTACCTGATGGGGGTGGGACTTCCACAGAACATGCTCGAGAGCATCGAACGGGGAATTGATATGTTCGACTGCGTGCTCCCGACCCGTAACGGCAGAAACGGATGCGCGTTCACTTCATTTGGGAGAGTGAACATTCGAAATGCGAAATACACTCGGGATTTCGATAATCCTCTGGACCCGGGCTGCACCTGCTACGGGTGTACAAGGTTCAGCCGCGGCTATGTTCGTCACCTCTACATGGCGGGCGAATTGCTCTCGCACAGGATCATATCTCTGCACAACGTACATTTCTTTGTTGGACTGATTGCCGAAGCTCGTCGAAGGATTCGTGACGGCTCTTTCGTCGGCTGGAAGCGGGAAACGATCGAGCGAATGACGGCAACGAATGGGAATTCATCGGACGAGGGGAGCAACTCATGAGTAACAAGAAAAAAGCGGAAGCATCGGCGCGAACGGCGCTTGCTCGATGTCTGCAACTGAAGCAGGAAGAAACCTTGCTGGTCGTATGTGATCCTCCCTGTTTCGATGTCGGAACCGTGCTGTGGGAAGTCGGACGGAGCATGTG
>CAZEMW010000256.1:0-5790 GCA_964513105.1 uncultured Fibrobacterota bacterium | reverse complement strand
CGTGGTTCCGTCTTCCTGGTAAAGATACTTGATAACAGACCAGAACCGCTCATCATTGGGCCCCTTGAACGAAAGCATCTTCATTTTGGCGTAATTCCCTTCCGCGGTTTTGAACACATAGACCACGGGAGCCAACTCATACACTCTGGTGTCCCGGTTGAAATCGTACCAGGAATGCCCGATCGCCAACAGGTCCGTGCTGTAGCTCAGGTTGGCCCCATCGGTGACATCCGCCAGTTGCGCGACGGATACGGCGGCAACCTCCACACCGGCTTTGGTGTTGATCGAAACGGAGCTTCGTCCGCTTTTCAGGCTGCTCATGATGTAGTCGCCGGTACGTCCGAAACGTACATCCCAGTCGGCTTTCTTTGGCGCAACGTCGACGGTTGTTTTCGCGCCGAGATCCACGTACACATAGTCGTAGAGCCCGTCTGTTTCGAAGGTGTCTTCCACCGCTCCGTCGCCGCTCAGGGAATCGATGTGCAAGCGGAGGCCGGCGCCCATCGGAAGCGATCCGGTAACCTGCATCTTGTAGAAACTGCCGTCTTCGGTGTAGATAAGATAGACATTTTTGGTGTAGGTCGATCCCATACCGGACCCGATTTTGTAGTTTAGCCCCAGACTGTTCGACTCCCGAGTGGTGAACCTGAAACTGCCGAATTCAGCCCCGAAATCCAGAGAATCCTTCCATCCGGTAAAATCCTGAGAGATATCGGTTATTCCGGTGCTGCAAACCAGAACACCGCTTCCGTAGTCACCCGAATTTGCAATGATATATCGGTCGGTATCAAAGGCGACATCCCACGTATCGTGAGGCCGTGACACTCTTGTTCCCGAGGAGAAATCGTAGTATACTACATTGTTCACCCCTTTGTAATCAACAACAACAGTGTCCTGGACATAAGCCTCGGAGACCACAACAGTAGTATCCGAGAGCTCTTCATTCAACCTGTCTTTGACGGGATTGGACTCTTCACAACCCGGTAAGAGAAAGAACGCCATGAGCAGAACAAAACCACATGAAAGGAAACGCATACAAACTCCTTGGAACTAGTAATTCAGGAAGAACTCAGTAGAAAACTCTCTAATATCTGGAATATCGGCGCCTACGGAAAGGAAGTACGTACGGCCATAGTTCAATCCGGCATGACCGTTTCGAACATACCCGAGCACATTGTTCACCCCCGCATAAATGGATACGCCCCTGAGCAGATCTTCTCGAGCCGTGAGGTTCAATTTGGCCCATCCGCTTTCATACTCGGGAATGGTATCGTTCACATAGGTACTGATCTGTCGACCATGCAGAAGTACCGTGAGGTTCAACTCCGGAGCAAGCGAATGAAAATACCCGAGGCTCCATCGAAACGATGTCTGAAATGTATTTGGCGCATAGTTGGCTTCCTCGAGCCACCGTCCTTCGTCCTCTTCGTATCTGTTAAGAACATGAGAAAAGGTCATTTTCGCGGAAAACCATTTGGTGAAGGCGACATTTGCTTTAAGGCGCAATCCATATACGTACGCGCTCCGGGCGCTCTCGTAGGTCTTCAACGGAGGATCCTTAGGATCTCCGGTTTCTTCGCCGGTAACCGGATCCACGTAGACTTGATTGCCCGCCGTGTCGAGAACCGGTACCAGGACAATCTTGTTCCGAAGATCGGTATACCAGGCATTGGCGGACGCGAGTTTCAATCGTCCGATGGAATACCCCGCACCCAAATCGTACTGATGTGATTTCTCAGGAGCCAGGGTATCGTTACCTCGTATCCAGAAACTGTCCCCCATGAGGAAATCGTAGTACATTTTTTTCAGACGAGGTACTTTGAAATTCTGACCATACGATGCGGTAACGTACAGATTCTCGAGTCCGATATTGTTAAGCCTGGTGCCCAGTTTTGGACTGATGTCGGCAAGACGGGGGTCGGCGGTTCCGTCTCCGACATTCTCGCTCAAAGTGACTCTCGCCGAAGGATTGACCACCAGTTCCATATCAGTGCCACTCGACCAGGTGACGGCCGTGAACAGGCCGCCCTGAAGCCGATCCACACCCTTGCGTGTATTGTCGCTGTCAATGCTCTCCTTGATGGCGTTCCCGGCAAGGATGAGATGGTTCTCACCGCCGAACGGAAGGATGTCTCGCAGATGTGAGCGAACCTCTCCTTCCTGATCGACAAAGTCCGTCAGTTGCGTGTCCTCTCCTCCCCCGGGTCCCTGCCTCAGTGTATACCGCCGATGGCTCATATTCCGGACGCTTGCATATCCTCCAACATCCCAATTCTCACGCACGGTGACAGTATACGGTAAATTGACCGATCGGTACACCGTTCGATAATGCTGGATAGCAGTTCCCGAGCTTCGAATAGAGCCGGATCTGTTATAATTTGCTGAAGGCCGCAAAGAGAGGGCATCGGTGGGGAAGAATGAGACTTTGGCCGAGACTTTTCTCCGTTTCTCCTCCGGGTAATCGAACATCAGAATAAGTTGTTCTTGCCTAACCTGCAATTGACTCATGCCCGGATCATAGTCGAAACCACCGAATAGCTCGGTTTTCATAACGGAATTGGCATGTATCAGCCCCAGATCGATTCGATGTTTGCCGCCCCAGTCGCCGATATTGTCGTTATTGAGATAACTGTATGCAGCCTTCACGCCGAGAGGCGTGGGAGCGGTGGACTGGTCGGTGATGACGTTTACCACTCCCCCGATCGCATCGGTACCGTACATCGTGGATGCCCCGCCGGAGAGTACTTCCACCCGTTCTATGTCTCCCAGGGTCATATTCTCCAAAGGGAAACCGCCCCCGACATTCCCGGTAACCGGAATGCCGTCGACCAGAATCTTTACATACTCTCCTTCCATCCCATTGAGAACGATATTGGTTTGTGTTCTTGCCGGATCGATATCCACGCCGGGTATGGCATCGAACAGTTCCATCGCGCTGAACGCTCCGGTTCGACGAGAGTCCTCTTTTGTGACAACCTCGACGTCCTCGACAATCAGATCGGCGCTCATCGGAGTTTTCGAAGCCGTTACGATCATGCGTTCCAGTTCGACGACATCGTCGTCCGCATGGTGGGTGGTGTCACCCGGTGCGGAGTCCTGGCGGTTTTCCGATTCAGCAGAAACAGTAAGAAAGAAAAGAAAAGAAAACACGAGCAGGTGCGTACGGGTACGCATACAAACCATGGAGCCTCCCCGAACCCCGAACCATGAGGGCTCAAAAAGCGAAAAGAAAGCAATTCAGGCAGGTCTCCTGGCTTTCCCGGTACTGTCGCCTTCCCATCTCGACGTGACGTCGGGACAGTGGCTTGGATTTGACAGCCCCCGAAACCATTTGGAATCGGTACTGGGATTACAGTGGCAGGTCCGCTCCGGATTTTCACCGGTATTCCCTGACACCTGAATGCTGTGCCGTTGTGGTGTAATATATATGCGGTGATTTGTATCGTGCAAACGTGGGTAAATTTTTGAGGTTTTGCTTTGAACCGGCGTGATGTGAAAGATCAAGAACCGAAACCTTATCTATGGGCGCAATAGAGATCTTTGCTGCACTACTCACCTCCCGCCCATGGTTCGTTAGTTTTGTGTAAGACAACTATTGATCAAGAATACAAAATATTGAAAGACTTCCGGTTCCTGCAGGCGACAGTTATATTCACCAATGTTGTGACCCTTACCGGGAGCACCGTCCTTTCAATGGAAATCCAGTTATTCGGAGGAAAAATGAACCGCCACTCGATATTTCTCTCGATCCTGCTGTGCCTGGCCGGCTTTGCACGGGCCGAATGGATGGAAATTGCCAAATCCGTATCTCCTCGTTCATACCCGCAGAGTGTGAACGATGCATTCGGGTACGCGCTTGCCATAGATGGGGAAACCGCCGTGGCAGGGGTTCCAACCTATGAATCCGGCCGCGGTTGCGCCTACGTGATGAAATTCGACGGCACCCAGTGGCGGATCGTTGCACGCCTGACGCGCGCGGGGAAAAAAATGGACGGGTCTTTCGGGGTTGCCGTCGATGTTTCCGGTGATTGTATTGTTGTATCCGCCCCGAATGAAAGTGCGGTGTATGTCTACGAGAAACCTCCCGAAGGATGGTCTGACATGACTGAAACCGCGACTCTTCGAAGAGAGAGAGCCGAACGGGGGGATATGTTCGGCCACACGGTTTCTATTTCGGGTAACGACATCGTGGTGACGGCCCGTGATGAGACCAGGGATAGAGGACTCCATCTGTACACCCGCCCCTCGGGCGGATGGGTCGACGCCTACGAAACGGTGCTCATCGATCCCCCGCATTGGCAGCTTGACATTCTAGGGGCGAGAATCGACGGGAATACCATGATCGCCGCAATAGACTCCGCATCCCGGCGAAATTCAATCATCGTATATGAGAAAAATGGCGCCGCATGGACCAATACGGAGCCGACAGCTTCGCTAAGCTTCCCTGAAGGTATCTATATGCGATATGGTTTCACTGTTGATCTCGACGGGGACGTTGTCGTTGCCGAGAACGACCACTTTGAGGTCAATCCTTCGAAGCGAGGCGAACTGTACGTCTTTCAGAAGCCTGAAAGCGGCTGGTCGGATATGGGACCCGCCGCCCGACTCAGAACCACCGACATGCTCTACGGCAACAGTATAGGGGACGGTGTCGCGATACGCGGTGATGCGATCGCGGCCACGACCCCTTCTGGAGACGTGTTTCTTTTCGAAAAGCCGGAAAGCGGATGGATTGACGCGACCACAGCGCTCCATATCAGTGGGGATTGGGCTGAGGTTTCCAAGGGAGTCCCCGCACCGGTAGCGCTTTCACGAGATCACGTCCTGTTTACGGTACCGACAAAGGAAATCGAAAGAACAATTTCCCATGTGATGAAAACCGGTTCGGACTGGTCCGACGCCTCGGGAGTCTCGCAGATTGCGCAACCGGCGTATGAAAACGCCGGAGAAGCGTTCTATGGGCAGGCCGTTTCCATGCACGGCGACTATGCCGTGATCGGCTCGCCCGGATACACCTGCGCCTTTGTGCTGTACTACGATTCCCAAACCTGGGATACCATAGCCGTACTGACTGCCGATTCCGAACAGAATCCTACGGGGTTTGGAGAGGCCGTCTGTATGTCGAATGAGGTAATTGCCGTTGGCGCGTCCAAAGAACGTCAGGGCAGGGTTTACGTGTATGAACGTCCGATCGGGGATTGGCAAAGCACCACCCAGACCGCGGTGCTCAGTGCATCGGACGGAGATTTTTACGACTTTTTCGGTAGCTCGGTTGCGATTGACGGAGACGATATCGTGGTGGGATCGCCGGATCACAACCAGCACGCCGAGGAGAGCGGGGCCGCGTATCTGTTCACCAGACCGACTCAGGGATGGATCGACATGACGGAAACCGCGAAACTCATCCCTGAGACCGGTACGAATCGCGCCGGATTCGGTCGATCCGTGGATATTGACGGAGGCTGGGTAGTGGTGGGAGGAGATGCGTGCCGAGTCGCAGTTCCCCGGTCCGACGATCCCGGACCGAATCCGTTTCCAAGGCCCAATCCCTTCGACCCCAAAGACTACGACACGCTTTCTGTCGTCTATCTCTTTGAAAGACCTTCCGCGGGCTGGACATCGATGATTCCCACCGCACACCTCATGCCCGGCGACGGGAGCGATTTCCGCCTTTTCGGGTATGCGGTCTCGATCAATGCGGGGGAAGTCGTCGTCGCGGCGCCCCATGAGAACGGCGTCGGGTCGTATGCCGGAGCGCTGTACGTTTTCACCCGGCCTGCCGACGGATGG
>CAZEMW010000255.1:0-5830 GCA_964513105.1 uncultured Fibrobacterota bacterium | reverse complement strand
ATCGATTATCCTACGAACCCGAGTACACGGGCAAACAAAACGGGATCGCCCCCCCTCCGGCAGGCGATCCCCTAGAACTGCTCGAATGTGAAAACATCGAGCCCGTACGAATCAAACAACGATTTTCAGAAGAATGGGCCGGAATGAACGTCTTCCGAGAACTCGCGGTAGATTGACCCGGTTACAGGACCTGTTCAGGCTCAAACGCCATGAGGGGTTGATCTTTCTCCACATTTTCACCATCCTTCACAAGGATTGCCACGATTTTGGCATTCCGTGGAGCCTGTATTGCATTGAAAAGCTTCATCGCCTCTACCGTACACACCTGCTGCCCCTCCGAGACCGTATCCCCAACAGCGACAAACGCCGGCTTTCCGGGCCCCGGCGCCAGATAGAACGTTCCGACCAGCGGAGAGTTAATAGTGTATGCATATGCCGCTTTCGAGGCTTCCGGCGGCGGTGCCGCGGCAGTTTTGTATTCCCGGGCAGTCGGTGTTTCGGTTGGCGAATCCGGTACGGGTTCGAATTCCGTTGCAGCTCCACCTCCTTGTGCCCGAAGAACCAGGCGGAACGATCCTTTCTGCACGGCAATTTCCCCAAGCTTCATTCCCGCGGCGCGCCCCACAAGCTCGCTCAGCCCCCGGTAATCTTCCGGATGAATCAACTGCGCGGGCAGCTCACTTTCCGGTGCCTTTGTTGCAGCTTCCGACTGCGAAGTCGTGGACGCGGCCGCTTCCTCTTTCATCATACGGACCTCAATATCGGCCGGTGTTTCCGGCCGCTGTTCCGGCGGAAGCTTTCGCCAGTGGAAATACTCCAGTGACGGCTCCGGCAGTATGCAGTAACTGATTATGTCCTCCTCGTGCTCGACCAGATCGGGATCAAGCCCGTCGGCCGCAGTGGGCAACATCGGCTTGATGTGGTCGGCCGGCCGGCCTTTGATCGGCTTCTCATCGCCGAGTATCTCTTTGAGGAAGTCCCTCTTGATAGGAACGGGCGAACGGCCATATTTCCCCCGACAATAATCCTTAACCTCATTGGGAACAATTTTATATCGCTCACCGGCCAGTACATTCATAACCGCCTGCGTCCCGACAATCTGACTGGTGGGTGTCACCAGCGGCGGATACCCAAGATCCTCCCGCACTTTAGAGACTTCCCCGAGGACCTCGGGGAGACGATCCAGTGCGCCCTGCATCTCAAGTTGAGAACGAAAATTCGAAATCATCCCCCCCGGAATCTGATGCAAGAGCACTCCCGGATCAATGACGCAGCAGGGAGCGTTTTTCATGCGTCGGCGAGGCGTCAACTCGTTGAAGTACGCGGCCACACGTTCAAGAGCATCAAAATCGAGATTGGCCGAATAGTTCGTTTCTTTAAAGATCGAAGCAAGTGTCTCAACCGGTGGTTGAGCGGAAAAACCGGCCAGAGGAGAAATGGCGCAATCAATTGCACCCGCTCCTGCCCGAACCCCCTCTACATATGCCGCAGTGGCCATACCGCTGGTTGAGTGGCAATGCAGTTGCACCGGCACATCGGTTTCGTCGATAAGTGCCCGCACAAGCTTCTCGGCGGCGATTGGCGTGAGAATGCCGGCCATATCTTTGATACAAAGGGAATCGATTCCGAGCTCAACCTGTTCCGAAGCCAGCTTGACATATTTCTCTATGGTGTGAGCCGGGGAAATGGTATATGAAAGCGTTCCCTGAGCGTGTCCGCCGTAACGTTTGACAGCCTTTATCGCAGCTTCCAGATTTCTCGAATCGTTCAGCGCATCGAAAACCCGGAAAATATCCACACCGTTTTCACAGGCGAGGTGAACGAATTTGTCCACGACATCATCGGCATAATTTCGGTAACCGACCAGGTTCTGTCCGCGCAACAACATCTGAAGCGGCGTGTTTCGCGCCTTGGACTTTATGGTCCGAAGCCGTTCCCAGGGGTTTTCGCGCAGGAATCGCAGACAAACGTCGAAAGTTGCGCCCCCCCACACTTCAAGAGAATAGTACCCTACCTTATCAATTACATCTATGATCCGAAGAATATCGTCGGTGCGCATTCGGGTGGCCCACAGGGACTGGTGGGCATCTCTGAGTGTGGTGTCCGTTATTCGAAGCGGAATTTTATGCAAAGCCTGTTCGCTTTTAGTTGTAGCGTTCTTGCGCTTGGCCATTGGTATACCCTTCTTACTTGTTGAACATGCCCATCTTTGAGAATTTCTCGAATCGTTTATGTACGAGACGTGCCGACGAATACCGCTTGAGTCGAGACAGATGTTTCTGAATAACCTTTTTCACCTCTGCCGCCGTTCCTTCGGGATCGTTATGCGCGGCACAACCCGGTTCTTTGATTATTTCATCGATAACTCCAAGCTCGAGAAGAGAATCCGAAGTAATCTTGAGGGCCTCCGCGGCTTCAGAAGCGAACTTGCCGTCACGCCACAGTATTGAGGCACACCCCTCGGGTGATATGACCGAATAAATGGAAAAGGTCAGCATAAGGATGGCATCCCCCACACCGATGCCGAGTGCTCCCCCGCTACCCCCTTCACCGGTTACCACACAGATAACGGGTACGGTCAGTCGTGACATTTCGGCAAGATTCCGAGCGATCGCTTCGGCTTGCCCCCGCTCTTCCGCGTCTTTGCCGGGGAACGCGCCCGAAGTATCTATCAGAGATATCACCGGGACGTTGAATTTCTCCGCAAGCTTCATCAATCGAAGCGCCTTGCGGTACCCGTCGGGCCGAGCGCTACCAAAATTCCGTTCCAGGTTATCCTCAATCGTCTTTCCTTTGTTATGACCGATAAGCATCACATTATGCTTTCCCAGCCGTGCAAACCCACCGATCAAAGCTCGATCGTCGGAAAAACGACGGTCTCCGTGCAGCTCGGTGAAGTCGGTGAAGATCATCCTGATGTAGTCTTCCAGGACCGGTCGTCTCGGATGACGAGCGATCTGGACTTTCTGCCACGGGGTCAGATTGCAGTAGATCTCTTTTCGTTGAGCAGTGATGCGCTTCTCGAGCTCACTGATCTGGTCGGAATAGTCGCTTTTTTCCTTTTCCGCAAGATGCCTGAGCCGTTCGACCATTTTCTCGATCTCGCGGACAGGTGCTTCAAATTCAAGATCGGCACTCATGTACAACTCCTCGATTGGCTCAGCGGTTGTAAAAAGAAAGGATTCTGCTGAGATTGCTCTTCATGTCTCTACGATGAACAATACGATCGATAAAACCGTGCTCCATAAGATACTCAGAGGTCTGGAAATTATCGGGGAGTTTCTGTTTGATCGTCTGTTCGATAACCCTGCGACCGGCGAAGCCGATAAGCGCTCCCGGTTCCGCCAGATGAACATCACCCACCATCGCAAACGAAGCCGAAACTCCGCCGGTGGTGGGATCCGTCAGGACCGAAATGTAAGGAACGTGCCGTTCCTCGAGGCGAGCAATTCCCGCACACGTTTTGGCCATCTGCATCAAAGACAGAATGCCCTCATGCATACGAGCTCCGCCGGAAGCCGAAAAAACGATCAATGGGACTCGGTGGTCGTATGCGTAGTTGGCCGCCAGAAGAATCTTTTCACCGGTTCCGGAACTCAAACTACCACCGACAAACCGGAAATCCATAACCGCAAGTACGACCGGCAGTTCCTCAACCTTGCCGGTTCCCGTAACCACGGCTTCATTCAGTCCGGTGCTGAGACGAGCTTTTTCCACTTTATCGGAATAACTCCCCTTACCGTCGACAAACGACAAGGGATCCGAAGGAGTAATCGTGTCGTTTATCTCATGAAAGGTTCCCGAGTCAAGAGTGATACCAATCCGTTCGTATGCCGTGAGTTTCCCATGATGATCGCACCTGGGGCATACGTTGGCATTATTGTGGTAGTCCTCTTTAAAGATGTGAGCCTTGCAGGACTTACATCGGATATAAATGTCATTCCGTGGTCTGGACGGCGCATTCTCCGACGCCTTTGACTTGTTGAACCAGGCCATACCCCGGTATCCTTTCTGTCGGTGTATAATCTTCGATCGACGGCCCTACGGCCGGGCCGAGCCTCCGACTCCGCAGCCGACTCGTGTCATTACGCAAGCTGTTACGTCATCTGATCCCGCCGGCGAAATCAAGCAGGAGCCGGCGGACGGTGGTTTCCCAAAAAAAAGACCATCGGAACGCTTTCGTTTCACAAAAGCGTTCCGTGGTCTTCCTTTCCGGTGGAATCCCTCGCTTCGGAGAGCCTCCCCGGACATGAACAACCAAGCTTACTTTCACCTGGCCCAGGTTTCGGGCGAACAAATTGCGCAACTGAATCGCTCTGAACCACAGGTTCCAAGCCCCGCAACGGCGGCAAAGCCGAATTTGGCCCCTTCACCCTGCCAGGCATCTCGGACTAAATTACCTAACGAGCACCCGAACAATCAAGCCTGTCGACTAATTCGCCTCGCCGTTCGCCTCAACTGATCGAGTTCCTCACGAACGCCCTTTTCCCGATCGGGAATCATGAACCGAAATCGGGAGGTTTTTCGAGAACGAATATTATCAATTTTTCCCCGGTCGTCGTGCTTACATCGGTGTGAAGACTACGTATGCGACGCTTCGCGATAGATCGAACGGCGGTTTCCAATGTGGTACGTGCATTCTCAACCAGTTCAATTCGAACCTGTTTAATCAGTTCCCGTCCCCGCGATCCCTGTCCCCCTTTAACGAGGGTCAATTCCGCTTTGGTCAGCACCCCCTTGAGACGAACAATGACCATGTCGTCCACGAGATACGTTTTTGTCTCCAGCGGTCCGCGTCCCATGTATTCTTTTTCAAAATGGGTGACGGCATCGCTGATCGACGCCTCCATCTGGCCCCGGCTCATCAATCTCGATTTTGCCATCATCCACAATCCTCCACCGAAACCAATCCACGATCCTGTGAGCCAGTAAATATACTGGCAGGTGCTCCGGAGCGGCAAAGGTGCGCCATTATTCATTCATCCGGCATACCGAACGATTCCATAGCCGGTGCCTGCCCGAAAACTCCCCGTTCATCGAGTCCCAAATCAACTTCTTGAAGATGAACCCGCGATTTCGGCCCGAAAACGGGCCTTTCCGGACAGGCACTAGTTATTTTGAGTCCAGTGTCCCCGTTCCATGACCGGCGATTGCTTTTGCCGGACTACCGGATGCACCGACAGATCACAGCCGAGGCGAATACAGAGCGTGCTCGACGAACAGACAACGCAGTCGAGGCATTCGAGCGATGCCGAAATCCGGTCTGGGCACTGAGGGCGAGCGGACCGACGATCGAGCGCTCGAGTGGGTAATACGCCGATGGTTCACGGGCCGACCGCAACGCTCGCATTGCCGGCATCGGTTTCATCCCGATAATCAGATCCAGCGCCCCGGCGCGACATAACCGAGGTGTCTTTTGAAAAAGAAAAACCTGTCCGGAACCGCTACTGCATACGGGCACAGACTTGCCGACATTCACAGCCGCAAACTGGTGAGAGTCGGCAGTGTGGTTATCCTTATCATAATAGCTATCGCCGCGGCATCCTTTTTCGCTCCCTACTCGTTTGTTCTTCGACTGCCCGGACTCTCGTTGGCCGCGGTAACTATCGGGTTCGTGTTTATCGGCTGGGTCTGGTGCCGTCAGGAATCGGAGCGAAAGCAGGAAAAACTTCTCACCATGCACCGTCGAGCCAAAAAACGCATCGATTATCTTGAAAGCATCCTGCAGGACTCAACCGACATCATTTTCACCGTTGATACCGAAGGGTTCATTCTCAAGTTCAATAAAGGCGCTGAACTCCATTTCGGCTACACTCAGGCGGAAGTGGTT
>CAZEMW010000254.1:0-5853 GCA_964513105.1 uncultured Fibrobacterota bacterium | reverse complement strand
ATCCGAGCAAAGTCCGACTCCCATTGGGCCATTCCAAACCGGGTCCGAAACGTCTCATGGGCAATTCTTTCCTTTGTATAACGCACTCGGCTTTTTGCGTCAACCATCGAAAGCTTGTAACCCTGCGCAACAAAGGGAATGTCGAGGGGTTGGATCGTACGCAGATGGGTTGCTTGTGAAAATGGTCCTCCCAGTAAAAATTCAAGAACTGACATGGCAGTTTCCGAATCAATGGAGCCGACACCGTTTCGGGCCATTTGCTCTCTGTAGGATTGTGATGCCACCCTTCCAACGTTACCCCAGAACCCCCAGTTCATGACTTTAACCGGAAAACGGCTTCGCTGCCTCAACCTCTCGGCGAAGGCATCCATGAAGATGCTTCCCACTGCGTAGCTGCTCTGACCGGCAGATTTTGTATACGAGAGAATAGAAGAAAAAAGGAGAAGAAAATCGAGTTCCTCTGATTCAACGGCTCTGCCGATAGTGATAATCCCTTGTACTTTTGCGGCATATCCCGCCCTGAAATCAGTCTCCTCGATCCGACAAAAGCTACTATCCTTCAGATCCAGTGCGGCATGAATTACCCCATTGATGCTTCCAAAGCGTTTCTTTACAACACTGACGACATTTCGAAAGGATTCCTCATCTGTCGCATCCCCCTGTATGTATTCGGGCGTGTATCCGTGCTGTCCAATACGCTCTGCCTTCAGGGTAATCTCTTCGGTCTGCTCCCGTCTTCCGACCCAGACCACTCGTGCGTTGTAGTGCCGCACCATGTACTCGGTCCATACCGCCCCTATGCCTCCCGCACCTCCGACAACAACATAGACGCCGTCACGGCGGTACAGCGTAGCCACATTGTCGTCGAGCTCGACCGGCACCAGAACTCTTCGCCACCATTCCCCATTTCTGAATGCAACAAATCCGTTATGCCCTGCATTACGGATTCCATAAACGGATTTGGCATCAAACGCCCCGAGAGTGTCCAGATGTGTCGACTGTATATCCCACGAGGGGAACTCATTGTCTACCGCTCTAATCAGCCCCTCGATTGATGCATATGCAGAATTGGCCGCATACATGCATCCAAAGGGGATATTTCCCACGGAGACAATTCGAACGATCTTATCTTCCGCGCAGTCCTCTCCGACCAGTAGTCGTAGTAGACCGAATACAAGCCCGAGATCGATCTCGATGCTCCTGTCGCATACATTACCGGCAAGCACGCATACTAAATACTTAACTTCCGCCTCAGAGCATAGGCATTTCACTGGCTCATTCAAATCCGATCTCTCGGTGACGCAAAACGCCCTGGATTTCGGGTTTGCCTCCTCTAACTCCCGGAAGGCTACCCGATTGTCACCAATGAAGACAATCACGATCTCACTACCGAGAATTTCCCTCACAGCCAATTGGGTTTTTTCCCACCGCGGAACCAGGAGGTGGTCTCCCGGGGAAAGCGATCGAACGTCCGTTCTCAAAGCCTCAAGGCGAATCCGAGCCTCTTCAACGTTGATATCACCATTTACAAGCTGTTGTAAAACATCTCTCTTGCTCATCAAATATTTTCCTCGGGATTACCGCCGTTGCTTGAATACCGTTATCACTGTGGGCTCTGACAGGGTCTCTCTCCCGCATCATCCTTGGACGATACGGCGCATATATGTCTTTGATCACCATTACAGAGAGGTCAATTCGGTGTAAACGAAAAATCAGGCGTCTGCGCTGCTCTATCGTCGAAAACCAAAAGTCAAACAGATGATTGCTTCGTATTGCAGTTATTGCGCAAAAAGGTTTCGAATATATCAGACAAAAAGTCTACTTATTCTTTACCGGTTCGCCACCCCTATTCTGCGCTATTCGAAAGCCGGTGATGTAATACCGGAAGTCCGGACTATTCCAGAATCGTGTTCCACTTCGACAGTCCCATGCGAAATCGTCAAGTTGCCCGCCGCGCAATACTCGATACCCGCCCTTTCGTCCACCGGTCGGATTGACGCTCCCACCCTCTTGGTAGGACTTCGGGTCGAAGTAGTCGTTGCACCATTCCGAAACATTCCCATGCATTTCATGCAGACCCCAGCCATTTGGTGGTAACGTTCCAACAGGCACGGTTCTTTTGCGATATTCAAACTCACCTTTCGTTCCGACCTTGTACAACCCTACTTTCACCGGCCATTTCCCATTGTAATTTACCTGATCACTCGTTATGTCTTCACCAAACCAAACTGCCGTTTCAGTACCCGCTCTGCAGGCATACTCCCATTCAGCCTCGGTCGGCAAACGAAATCCTTCCCGTTCGTACGCAATAGTTACATCTTCCAGCAAAGCTCCGTCCCCCGGAGTACCGACAATTCGGCTATAGGAGTACACCGTATCAAAATCCTTCGTTTTGCTCAAAGCATTGCAGAACAAGACTGCATCGAACCAGTTCACGCGCTCCACCGGACAATCGAGGCATTCTGAAAAACGGCTCGGATTGAGATTCATTATTGCCATGAACTGTCTTTGGGTAACCTCAGTTTCACCCATATAGTAACCGTCAAGCGTTACCTCATGGACGGGACGCTCAAAGTCCGGGCTCCGATACTCCTCCTTCGGACTCCCCATCTTGAACGTTCCTCCGCTGAGCGCAATCATATTTAGCTCCGCCCCGTTTTCTTTCAGACGTATCGTTTTCATGGAGCTTACGGTATCTTTCCTCCCAGTAAATTCGGACTCTTCCGATTCGCCCCTCTCTACGATGAGGAAAAGCAGCAAAGAGGTGCCGATATACCATAAGTATTTCTTTTTTAGAAAAGCCCACAAAACTCTATGCAACGCATTTATCATCATTTTCTCCCAGGATTGAAAGTCCAAATCTATGCAGGTTTTTTTCTGTTGTGCCGAATGCGGAAGCTATCGTGCCCGGGAGGGGTAGACTAACATACCGGCGGTGGGGCTGTTCATCGGCCACATGATCATAGACTTCTCATGACATTTTACGCGAGATCGTTTTCCTCCAGATAGTCGGACATCGCGCGTACTGTCGCGTTTTGCAGCATAACCGCTTTCTCTACACGAATGCCGTAGTCCTCCTTGAGTTTTTGCCCGATTTGAATTAACAGGAGCGAGTTTCCTCCAAGCTCGAAGAAATCGTCGTCCACGCCGATGCCGTCAATCCCCAGGAGGTCGGTGAACACACGACGAATCTTCTCCTGCAAGTCGGTTTCCGGAGGAGCATATTCAATTTCGAGTTGAGGTCTGGGATAGAGGGTTTTTTCAGCCTCCGATTCATACGCATCCAGTTTTATCCATCTATTGTACCTGCGATTCAGATCGGTTGCGGATATAATTAATTCCGGCATCCCGGAATACCCGCAGGTCGTGCCGAAAAACTTCACTCCCTCTTGATTATCAAGAATGCTTGACTTGATCTTGTTATACATCTCCTTCGGCAAAAACGGCTTCATTCCGTCCCACTCGACATTCCACGAATCCCAGCATTGTATGTGCCAGGTTTGCTTTCCTTTTCGTTGAAGCACGGCATTGTATGCCTTTACAAAGTTGCCAATACTCGTAACATTCATGAAGCCTGCCCCGCCGAGAACTGATCCCAGGGAGTTCAAATTGATTTTGTACTCAAGAGCAAATCGGTCAAGCAGTCCGTCCAGCGTGACCATGCTGTGCCCGACCGCTTGGAAATTCTCTTTCCAGAATTCGACTGAATTCTCCCAAAGGGTGCGCATGCGCTTGGCGTTCGACGATCCGGGAGTATGGAGTACGCCTGAAATGTCTTTGCTGTGCAACGCCTCCAGACTACTTTTCACCGTATCCAGATCCGACAGGGTTCCAAGGTATTTGACCCCCTTTTTCAGAAGCCGTTGCAGGTTGATCAGCCGCTCGGTTATTGGATGCAACTCCCCATATTCCTCGATTATTGATTGCCAGTGCTCTCTTTCTGGGAAGAATGGTTCTTCGATGATATAGATCTCAGCATTTCTGTTCGTTACCAGATCGTCGGCAATCAGATATCCGATTCCCTCGGTACCACCGTATAGGATGCATCCCGGCCTGTCGGTGAAATTAAACTCTAATTCAGTCTGCTTTCCGCCTTCTATATGGTCATATCGCTTCACATACCGTCTTGCTCGCCTGAGTGCCACATGCAAATCCGTGTCGATTTCATCGATCTCCTCTTCAATACTCTTCAGGGTCTTTTCGCATAAGGGGTCCGTCCCATGTATATCTCCGTCAATATCGACCACTTTGCCGGCCATATGCTTCACTTCCTGATGTATCACCGTACAAATCCCCGGTATCGTGCTGTTGGTGATATCGATGTTCTCATCGCCGATCACATCGAAAACGTTGTTCGTGAAGCATATCAAATCGGCTTTCAGAGCAGGTTCAATCCGATTCACCGCCTGAACAAGGTACAGCAAGGAGAATAGCCCCATTGCTTGAGATTCAACGGCCTTGTTGAAATCGATTTGATTGTCCCCAACCGGTTCTGCCTGAAACGACCAGAAGAAAAGGATTTTTTCGGGCAACCGTCTTTCCTCTTTTAGTGCCTGCAAAAGCCTCACAAAATGCTCCTGGACGCTGTGATTGAGGTTGAATGTTACGCCGTCTATTCGAGCATAGTTCTTTGCGTTAGATACCGAAATAAGCTCCGAGGTCTTAGCCGAAAGCCGCGACAGCAGGGAGCTGCAGATTCTGGAATCATTGTGGAAAACAAGATATCGCGGCACAGATTCTTCGTCATGGTGAGTGGGTACTCTTACATCTTGTTTCCGGTTCGTAACGTACAACCATTCGTCTTTCGCGAGTTTCTCATAATAGTCCGAGTTTTCTCTTGTGCCCGGGATACCCATTTGCGACTGAGACGGATCAACCCAGTACCGTTTTCCGTCAAACGGGTACGTTGGGAGGGACACCTTTTCGATGGAATCCTCTCTCTCACGAATGGTTTGCCAGTCAAGGGCTTCACCGTGCAACCAGCGATCGATCGCTTCAGCCTCCCGCGAGTGCTTGTCTATCGTGCCCAAACACTGATTTTCCTTAATCTCCATCACCGGTGATTTCTCGAGCAAAGAGACTGCTTCGTTAACCGATCGACAGCATACGACCATTCTTCTTGGAAGAGGCTTTCGTCCCTCCTGAAGGGTCCTGGCGATCGACCGAATAGATTGTTCACTGTGTTGCATTAGATGTTCTTTCAGCATCACAGCCATACTGCCGAGAGTGGCATATGAAGTTGCAGACAAAGGAAGATAACATACCTTGTCGGAGGGTATCCTATCTGCCTGCGTCGTCCTCGTGTAACTACCGATTATCACATGCGCATTTGTGCCACCGATTCCCATGGAGCTTATTCCCGCAAACAGCGGGCTATTCCCGTTTGGTAGGTCCAGAAGCGACGTGTTTACAAAAAACGGGGAGTTTTCGAAATCGATCTTAGGGTTTGGTATGTTGTAGTTCAGACTCGGGGGAAGTTTTCTGTTGTGGATCGAAAGCACTGCTTTTATAAACCCGGCGATTCCGGCGGCGGCATTCAGGTGACCAAAATTGGTTTTCACGGAGCCAATCGGGCAGAACTGTTTTCTGTTCGTTTCTTCAGAATAGGCTTGAGTTAACGCGGCGATCTCAATGGGATCTCCGATATTGGTTCCCGTGCCGTGTGTTTCAACGAAACTGATATCTTCTGCTGATACGTCGGATGCAGCGAGGGCTTCCACAATGACCGCGCTTTGTCCGTTTACTCCCGGTGCAGTATAACCGGCTTTCAATGACCCGTCGTTATTTATTGCTGATCCCTTCAAAACAGCATATATGTGGTCGTTGTCGTCGAGAGCATCCGATAGCCTCTTT
>CAZEMW010000253.1:0-5909 GCA_964513105.1 uncultured Fibrobacterota bacterium | reverse complement strand
GGTGATTTTGGGAAAAGTATCAGCACGGTCGTGCTGGTAAGACCTCGAATTACGACCTCGCTGAGCCCCCGGAGTTCGCACGTTGACACCGCGAAGGTGCAGACCATTTCTCAGAGGCAATTGATCTCGGCTTTCCGCGAACTCCCCGTGGACCGTATAGCCATACAGAAGGGTACGTTTCTACTTACCGGTTCACGCGACCGAGGGGTGGAAATCGGTGAAGAGCTGGATGGAAACATACGAGAAACGCCGGACGGCCTCGTCTTTGAGCTACGAGGACGATTCGGGTCACTGCGACCGAATTTTGTGTTCTCAGGTTTGATTGCCGGCGAAGGAGAGCAACACCGCGTAAGCCTTCGTCTTGTGGATGCAAAAATCAGAAACGCCGTTTCTTCGGAAGCGTTTACCGTTACTCGGGGGACCCTGGACGGGGTTTGCGAGGTATCTTTCAGCGACACCACCGACATTGAATCCAACGGCAGCATTCTGATCGAGAATGCCGAAATCGAGCTACGTGGAGCACCAGATCCTGTCAAGAACATTTCAGCCGAAGTGGTACTCGCCGGGACATCACTCCAACTCACCTCGTTACACTGCGGATGGGCCGATGCCGGCATCACGGCGAATGGTATGTATGATCTCTCCGCCCACGGGAAGCGACGTCTTTCCGTGCGGTTCTCGGACATGCATCCTGAGAATGTATTCCCTGATCAATATAGCTCAATCAAGCGCTATTTTGACGGCAACGGATGGATAGCGCTGGACGTTTCCGAGGCCGAGCGGTCCGGGGTACGCGTCGATGCGGAAGCGGGAGGATACACGAGTATGGGGCGCCCGTTTATGAAGGCGGTTTCCAGTCTTCGGGTTATTCACGATACCATTCGGGTCGATACTCTGTATGCAAAAACGCAATCATACTCCCTTTCGGCGCGAGGAGATATTCAATCCCCCGGGGCGACACCGATTTACTCCATCACAACCGATTTCGAGGTGGATCCGTCACATTTGGCCGAGTCGATACACGGTATCGTGCGCGCAAAAGGCTCGGTTTACGGTTCGGGTAAAGATTTGAAGTATTCCTTTGGAATAACGGGAGATGACCTCTCGGTTTCCGGGCATTCCCTTGGTAATCCTCAGTTTTCGGTTGTGAGCACCTCCACGGGATTTGCCTTCAGCACCGATCGGCGAGCTCCTTCCGGGCTCGTTTTGTCCGGCGCCGTTGACAGCCTTTTCACCACCCCCGTGTACTCTGCCGACGTAACTCTCGCCCCCGCGCTTGTACAATCTCTGACCGATGAGATCCCATTCGACACCAGAGGGGTTTTCAATGGTGCGACATTGCGGGGCCATTTCACCGGAACGGCACAAAACATGGCGGCATCGGGGGAACTAACGCTTGACTCCGAACCTTTGCGCGGGGTAATGGATTTCGTGGTGGGGTATTCTGCCGCCGATTCGACACTTTCCTGGCACATCAGGGGGGCACGGTGCACATGGTCGGGTGTGGAATTCCCGATTACCGCCGGCGGATCGTATCAGGCGGGAACAATCGCGGTCGATTCCTTACAAGCGATGCACGGGTTGCGCGCCTCGGCGAAGATACGAATGGGCGAACCGGGACACATCGAGGGTCATGTTGCCGCGGAAAACCTCGCACTGCCGCAACTCGACCGATGGTTCTTGAACAGCGGTGAACTGCTGCAAGATGGGACGCTTAGTTTTCATGCCAGGCTCGAAGGTCCCCTGGATGCTCCCAACTCACACGTAAGAATGCGCTTCCGCGAGTGCAATTTGAGCGGCTTCTCTCCGCTTCAGACCGACATCGTGCTCAAAAGCAAAGGAACCGAGGTAACGGTCCTGCCGTTTGTTGTTCGCAAAAACAACGACCTGCTCCTCTCGATCGATACGGTTTCAGGCACCGACGGCTTTGCTCTATCCGGTGAATTTGTCGACCTGGAACTCCAGAACCTTCTCGCGGGAATGCTGTCTGATGAATACAACCTGCGGGGATCGATCTCGGGTACCTTCCACTCCCACGACTCTCTGCTTCCTCTTCGGATTTCGGCTTTTTCTCCTCATGCCTCGGTTAATGAGACAGGCCTCGATTCCCTGGACCTGACCATGGACATCCGGAAAGACGGACTGCGGGTACACCACCTTTCGGCAGAAGACTCGACTCGATCGGACATACGAGCGGAAGGGTTTGCCCCGTGGGCCTTTTTGTCCGAAGAAGTCGGTGAAAACGATACGCTGTCTGCAAAAATTGATATAACGGGAGACCTCCTTGCAAGCCTCGGTCGGCACATGGACGGACCGGTCGGTGGGCATGGGGTTGGTAAGATTCATGCCGATTTCATTATTACCTCCGAAGGTATGTCGGTGCGCAAGGCAACCGGATCGGTCCCCGAGGGGACCCTGACGGTCCAGATATTCATGGCGGACCCGGTCGAAAACTTCTATTTCGATCTGCATGTGGAAGAATCGGGCAAGGCGCATACGAAACTCGGGGGCACCGTTCGCGGTCGACCGATAAGGGCCTATTCTACCCACGACATACCCGAAGGGTATGAACCATTTCAACTGGGGCCCCTCGATGCGGGGATACTTCTGGTGGAAACGCCGAAACGAGGCATCGACATCCACGTCGTCGGTTTTCTCGAGCCGGGCGCCAGAGCCGACGTGGAATTCGCTCCACGCGACCCATTTCCGGCATTCGCGCTTTCCGGTCCCCTGGATCACTTTCGGATAACCGGTACCTGGATACTGCGCAATTTCGAGTTTACCTTCCCGTTTCTCGAAGAAGAAGTGATTCCGTGGGATTTCGACCCGTTTCCCTATGTGCAATGGGAGCTGGACATAAAGCCGGGCAACCGACGCGTCGCCTACTTCTACGATGTCGGGCTGAAGCGAAGAATGATCAGATTTGTTGAAGCGTATCTGGAACCCAGTGCGACACTGGTACAAATCCGCGGTCGGGACATGGACAAGTCATTTCGTATCTACGGCGCAATGAAATCGTACAAGGGAGAGGTGTTTTACGGGAAAACGTTCGACCGCAATTTCGAGGCCGGTGTCGAATTCGACCCGGTCCCTCTTCCCGGTGGCGGTGGATACGACAACATGCCGATCATCTGGGGTGACGCCGAAGCGTTTTCGGATTCCAGCCGATTCGATCGCATTCGGTTGACGCTCCTGGTTCGTGATACGACCACGGGGGCATTGTCCGAACGAGGACGTTTCGAGGATGTACGGTTTCGTTTGTCTTCGGAGTTCGATGAGATCCCCGGGGAATCGGAGCGACAGTTCTACCAGGCAGCGGGGCTTCGTTTCACCACCTTCGCCGGGGCGGGAGGTGCGGTATCAAACCTTGGAGAGCAATATTTGCATCGGTATCTGCTTCAGCGTTTTGAGAAAAAACTGGCCAAACGACTCGGACTTGATGTAATCAGCTTTGAAACATCGATCGCGTCGAATTATTTTAACTACCTTTATGAGCGGCAGTCCGAAGATATTCGCGCTCAATGGAACCATCTGGCGCTGGCAAATGTCGGCATAACGTTTGGCCGCTATTTTGGTCGGGACCGATTGTTTCTCAAGTGGCGGAGCGAATTGGTGTCGAGCGATACCTTGCTGACTCCGGAGCACAGTATCGGGATGGAATTCTACCCTATGCGGTATTTGACATTCGATGCCAGCTACGGGTTTCACCGGGATGTCGACGAGGGAATGTTTGAGGCAAACCCCAAACTGAACCTTCAGCTCCGACTGCCGATCGGCCGTATGCGCAAATTGCTGGATTTCTAGTGCTCCGTTCGACATTTGGCGCGGCGGAATGCCACATCGAACGTGGCGGGTTGCATACAATTATAGAGGGGCACGGACGAAATTAGGGGTGTGGGTTTTCAGCACCAGAACACCCCCGCATGGTGGGAAAGCGTCTGGAGTTTACAGCGATTTCCCGCCCAGAGACGGCAAACAAGCCCTTTCGGAAAGGCTTTACAATCTTAATTCTACCAGAAAACCAACCCGTCCGTCCGGAAAAACGAACTAAACAGCCGATGCCGGTCCAAACGCGTACGACGGAACACTGCTACACCATAGCCGGAGATGGAATGTATTCCTACACCAGAAACATAGTCATCATTTTTCTGCTTACCCTTTTCGCCGTTCAATCACGGGCAAAAGTCCTGGACACCCTGGTTATTCAAGGCGCCGAAATACACAGTGAAGCGGTAATACGCAACAGCATTCCGTTGCGCACGGGGAAGGAGTTTTCGGCGTCCGAGGTGCAGGAATCGATCCGAAACCTGCATCACCTTGGGCTTTTCGACCAGACCACGTTCTATGTCACCCGGGAGACGGATACGGGTGTATCGATGCTGCTCACGGTGACCGAGAATCCGGCGGTCGAATCGATCGAGATCTCGGGGAACAAGAAGCTGAAAGAACGTGATCTTCAGGAAGAGATTTCGCTTCGCACGGGCCAGGTTGCCGGAAGCGCAGCCCTGTACAAAAGTGTTCGGGAGATAAAAGAGGCCTATGCCGAAGAGGGGTATCTGCAGGCACAAGTGGAGACCGAACTGGTGGAGACATCCACCCCGGGCAACGTGATCGTCCGCTTCAAAATCGATGAGAACGAACGCGTGCGGGTTGAAAACATAACAATCACCGGTAACGAAGCATTTACCGAACGACGACTGAAGCGCAAGCTGAAAACAAAAGAAAACAAATGGTATACCAGCGGCGACTACGACGAGGATCTCTTCCAGCGTCATCTGGACACCCTGATGATGTACTACCACAACAAGGGATACCTGGACGCAGAGGTGGTCAAGGACAGTGTCTGGTATGGAGATGAAAAAAAGGACATTTTCATCCAAATTGATATCGCCGAAGGTCCGCTCTACTATACGGGTGAGTTCTACTTTACCGGAAACAAAGTCCTCGACTCCGAAGAGTTGAAAGGCAACATCGCGATGAAAGAAGAGAAGCCTTTCAGCCGCGAGAAGTTCGAAGCCACCAAGATGTTTCTGGCGAACGCCTATCGGGAAGAAGGGTACCTGTGGGTACAGCTTCAGGATGAGTTCCGGTACCGCGGCGACACTATAGACGTCGTTTTCAGTGTTCAGGAGGGGCGTCCCGCGGTCGTTCGCAAGATCGATATCGAAGGGAACCAGAAGACACACGAAAAGGTCATCCGTCGCGAATTACAACTATACCCCGGACAGAAATACCGTCAGTCCGGCATGGAGCGAAGCATTCGTGAAGTGATGGCGCTGAACTTTTTCAGCAATGTCACCCCCGACCTTCGCCCCAACGAAGACGGGACGATTGATCTGGTAATCAATGCCGAAGAAAAAGAGAATATCGGTCAGTTCTCGGCCGGGGTCATGTATTCCGAACTTGACAAATTCGGCGGCAATTTCAATATCAGCATTCCTAATTTCCGCGGACGTGGTCAGCGGCTGGACGCCAATGTCGAGGTCTCCAAATTCCGTCAGGATTTCAGGCTCGGATTCACCGAACCCTGGATTCTCGACAATCCGGTCTCGGGATCGGTGGAAGCGTTCTGGCGTCGTCTGGTCTATGAACGGGACGGTCCGGACGACGAGATCATGAGCTACGGTACGGAACTGGGCGTGGGACGTCGTCTGAAATGGCCCGACGACTACTTCAAGGTATACGCAAACTACCGAATCAGTAAAGAACAGGAAAATGTTTCAAAGGACACGGTCGGAAGTTTTCGCATCCGCAACGACGGTATCCTGAGCAAGCTTTCCCTGACGCTTGAGAGAAACGATACGGACGTGCCGAATTTTCCCACCAGTGGGTCACGGTTTGTAATCAACTCTCAATTTGCCGGAATCGGCGGTGATTACGAGTACTGGAAGGGATCGGTTGGATATGAC
>CAZEMW010000252.1:220-5942 GCA_964513105.1 uncultured Fibrobacterota bacterium | reverse complement strand
CGCCGGGGCGAGGGTGAGATACCGAGCTCTTTCCGTGCTTACTTAGTGCCTGTCCGGAAACCCTCGAAAACACCCCGTTCATCGAGTCCCGAATTAACTTCGGGAAGACGAACCCGTCGATTGGGGCCGAAAAAGGGCATCTTCCCGATTGAAATCGGGACTCGATGTCCATTTTCGGCAGTTTTCGGACAGGCACTAGTTATGATCGGGAGGGGAAACAGAGCAGCTCCCCTCCGCGAAAAGCTCGATTACTGTTCCCACAGCTCAACCAGATCCTTCGGGAGCATATCTCTGATAGACGAAGCTTCTCCCGGATCGAGCTTCTTGTGTACCACAGAGAATACCGCCTTCGCAATAGCTTCCACATCAGTATCAGGTTCCTGCTGATACTGCTCACGTATTCGGTTCAAGAATTCTTCCTTCGTTCGACTTTTCACCGGAATATCCGAAGGGCGCCAGTTTTCGTAGTAAAGACCACGAACCATTATCGGCAACTGTGCACTCAGATGAGCTCCTTCATCTATGGTCAACCTATCGCGCAGCGCATGGAGGGTTGCGCGCAGTGCATGAAGCGATCGCTGACGGCTGTCCCAGTTCATCAGGTCACTTATTTCATGCAACCATTCCTCGGTTTTCTGTACCGTTGTATCAAAGGTATCAACTCCCGTCATAGCCATAGGGTCCTCCTTCACAAAAAGGTGTGGCACATTGTATGGTAATATCTGTGCTGTCCATCTGTTCCGACTACCCAGGTCGCCATCCTTCACACATGCAACGGCGATTGTATTTATCCGTTATATCCGGTTTCATCGCCCTGGGATCACGCACCTGCCTCTAAATGACTACCGCGAAAAACATGCCAACACGACGTGATATTCGCTTTCGCTCGCCCACAATCTCCGGGCAGACACACTCGGTGCCGGCCGTCGGCGGTATCGAGGATTTCGCCGGAGCGCCCTCTACCGCCTGGTTCGAACAGCCTGTGACAAAAAAAATCAAGATGGAGTTTTCGGCATGATCATCGCAGGTATACGTTTTAATGATGAGACGGACGGCTGGAACGCATGTATTCCGCTTATCGGGACCTTAACAGACGCAGGAGGATACGAATGTCCACCGGCACTCAGACGCAAACAATGCTCAGGATAGGCACCTCCGGATGGCAGTATGGACATTGGAAAGGCGCGTTCTATCCTGAAAACCTCCCGACCGACCAATATTTACGCTATTATTCGGAACGCTTTGATTCGGTGGAGGTGAATAACTCATTCTACCAACTCCCCGACGCATCGGCATTGCGGAGCTGGTACGAGACCGTTCCCGAAGACTTCGTTTTTGCCGTAAAGGCCGGCAGATACATTACCCATGTGAAGCGTCTGCGCGAACCGGAAAGGACCTTGGACAAGTTTCTAAAAAGAATTTCCGTTCTCGAAGACAAGCTTGGTCCCATTCTGTTTCAGCTACCTCCCAAATGGTCGGCAAATCCGGAGCGACTCCGCGAATTCCTCAATGCGCTTCCTGATGATTTCCGGTATGCCTTCGAATTCCGGGACGAATCCTGGTTTTCTGAGGAAATCCAGGATCTGCTCTCAGACTACAATGCGGCTTTCTGTGTATACGAATTCGATGGGAGGCATTCGCCCGTGCTTACCACGGCCGATTTTGCCTACGTTCGGCTTCACGGTCCTGAAGGAAAATACCGTGGATCGTACGATCGACAGGCACTCGAGTCATGGGCCGACCGGTTTACGCGCTGGCGAAAAGGACACAAGAATGTCTACTGTTTTTTTGATAACGATGAAAAGGGCTACGCGGCACGAAACGCTCTGTCACTGGAGGAAATGGAAGAGTAAGGTATTCGGCATTCCAGGTTTGTAGCGGCTACACGCCTCTCCCTTTCCGGTCCTCCATTTGGCGGGCAGGGTATTTGCTAACCATTTCCATCCTTATATTGTGCCCCCAGCCCCTGAATTGGAGGAATACCATGGAGAGGGAGATCGTCATTGTCGAAGATCAGGAGACAATCCGGGATATGATTGGAGATGTTCTTCAGATCTCCGGATTCACCAGAGTTGTTATGTATGATAACCCGTTCAAAGCTCGGGAAGCAATCCTGGAAAAGCATCGAACTGCTATCATTGTGGCTGATTTCCAGATGCCCGATATGACCGGTATTCAGCTCCTTGACGACCTTTCAGCCCGTTTACCCGGCCTGGGCGGGACGGTGGTGACCGCGGATCCGGCGGCGGCAAGAAATGCCTCTTCAAAGTACCCGGTACTGGATAAGGGAAGTCGCACCTTCGTGTCCGAACTGGTGAACCGGATACGGAGCCTAATGGACGCCGAACCGGCGCATTGCGGACACGGTGGCTCTACCGGACCACGACCATTCACTCATTTGCTCTAGTGAACCGTCCCCGCCAACGCTGTGCAGAGCTTCAGGGCGCTTCGATGAACCAGGTCGGAGTGGGCTGGGTCGAAGTGCCGAAGTGAACCAATTTAGCCGTTTTTTTTGTAGAAGATCGTCTCAAAGCTGATGTCGAACGGAGTGTGAACAATCTAGAAGTGTTCTGTGTGAAAACAGCTCGCTGGGGGATAGCTTAAACCGACGACTCACACGAGAATGTATTTTTTCGAAAATGCAAAGCAGATAGTAGTAACTGGTGCCATTTTTCACAGCGAGATACGCAATTTCGATACTCGAAAAATTCTCCGCGGGTCTAATCTCGAACGGAACAACCGGGGCTGTCTTCCCTGTTTCAGAAAACGACGACAATGATTTGAAGCCAATTTCGGGGCGCTCATTCGCTGCATTGGACGATCTACTCGGGATGGACTTGCGATGAGCAAACACCGAATACGAAAAGTCATCCTGTTCGCCACTATCGGCTTGATCTCAATTATCATACTGGTATTCACGGCAACAGTGCTGGTGGCGGTATTTCATCCTACATGGAAATTCACATTCGGCGACACCGACCTCGAGGTTCATTCTCCGACATTTACCCCTCCTCTTGGAGTACGAGTGTCCCGGGTTGCGGTCGAAAACCCGGCGATATCCGTTCGGGCGCAAGGAGTTTCCGTGCAGCTGACCGGAATCGCCGGATTCGATCCGTTTGTGCCCCGAGCCGCCGTTGCGATCGATTCTGTCCATGCCCGAACAAAAACGAGTGATACTACAAATGAGTCTATCGCCGATGCTCCCGACGAACAAACGACAGTTCCGGACAGCATTCCGCTTCCGCAAATCGCGGTACCGGTTCTGATATCACTTCGTCTGCGGAGTGCCCTTTTTGAGTCGCCCTCGAACGTCGATACGGTCGAAGGATTCTCCATTCATGTTCGAAAGGTTCGATCAGAACTACGACGGGAGGATGCACAAATCCGTGTACAACAGGCGACAACGAATCTCGCTCCCGGTCTCCCTGTTGCACTGGAAGCAGCCGCCGACTGGTCCGATTCGCTGTCTTTGTCCTACCACCTCGGGGTATCTCACTCCACCGACAGTCTGCACATTGCCGGCACGCATCTTAAGAGCAATCTGCTGGTCGCCGAAGACTCCCTCTCTGCAAAAGTCGCAGCTCTGGGGACCTATACTTCTTTTCTCGAAAGTGATACGGCTCTCCCACGAGTGCGTGACATCCGCGCGGACATACGAATCAACAATGTAAAAGAACTGGAACTCTCAACCAAACTCACGGCCGTCGCGGAAAGTCTCGATATGGTGGAACCGTTGATTTTGGGGCCGCAGAAGCTGGCGTTATCATTCACTATGCCCAACGACACCGCGATGTGGGAGCTCACCGTCGAAGGCACGCGGAGCATGGAGCGTGTCGCCTTCTCAGGCAATCTTACCGGTGTGCCGAGGAGAGTACCGGACATGGTAAACCTCGACGTTTCGGCGCTCAGAACAGTTGGTAGCGGCAGGGTCCGCAATCTTCGCCTTCTTATGGGTGACAGCGTAATTACAACCACCGTCGCAATCCCGCGATTCCGGGCGACCTCACGCTCACTCACTGCCTCGGTGGTTACTGATGACAATTCCCGGATCAGCGCACAGGTTGCATTCAGTGACCGGCTTTCGGGTTCGTTCGACGCAACAGTCGCGACCGATGAGAAATGGGTCCGCTTTTTTGTTGATACGAACGTAACATATGAAACGCTCTACCTTGATGGACGATTTTCCGGGGAAGGGCTTACGGCGAAGCTTCGAGGGTATGACGTGCGAGCATATGGAGTGGAGGCCGATTCAATTTTTGCGCGGAATGTCGTGACCCCGGAGCAGTATCGGCTGGACTCCGCCCGAGTGTTCGGTGATTCCGCGGACTGGAATGCCTATGGGGTTGTTCGGTGGGCACCCGAACCTCTTCGGCTCAATTTTTCAATGGCCAACCCGGTTCACGGCTCCGCCACCTTTTCAATGCGTGGGGAGGAGTCACTTAAAGCTCGAGCGCGGAATCTGGACCTCAAAGCGGTGCCCTATCCCCTCCTCCGACAGGTCGACCCTCAGCAAATCACCCTCGACGCGGATTTCTTCTGGAATCAGGCGGTTGATTCGGGTACGGTTAATGCCCAGGCATCGGCCCAATACAATGAGCAACCGATCGCCGCCGGGGTCCGGGGACGCTGGAACAAGGATTCCGCCAACGTTGATTCGGTTTTATTGACCTATTCAGACTCGAAAATACATGCGGAGGCATCGATCGGACTTGGTGGAAAATCGTTACAGGGACTTTCCGAGGAACCGGTGGACAAAATCAGAATGGTTCGCATTCAAAGCCGGGGTCTTCAGCTTGGTCCGCTTGCATCGCTGGCATCTCCCGAATCGCAAATGGTACGTCGTGGCGCGTTGTCCGGGGCTATGGTGTATCGAAAAGATGGCGGACTCGACGGAAAACTGCGCATCGATTCTCTTGTCGTATCTGCCGGGGACCAGACCCCGATTATAGAGTATGCCGTTCTGTCCGCCCGGGGTGACAGCCTCGGGTTTTCGGCCGACATTTCCCTGCCCAGTGTGCCGGTGGATATAGATTCGGTTCGGGCGGTTGTGGGAAGTCCCCTTGAGCAAGACACGATCGATGTACAGGCACGAGTCGCCGCCGAGGGAAAGACGCGCATGGTGTTCCAGGGGCGTCTCGATGAACTGGAACGAATCCAGGGCACGCTGGGGATACACGGAAGAGCTCTCCGAATCCCGGCGATAAACGGTTCTCTCCGCAATGTAGATATTGAAACCAGAATGAGTATACCATTCGACAGTACGCTTTCAAAGCTTACGGTCGTATCCGATACGCTCAATCTCACTTACGTGAATCCCGACCTGGGCACGCAACGAGTTGCCGCGGTTCTGAATCTCGATTCAGGACTGGTCCGTCTCGAAAACCTGCGCATTATCGCCGACGAAAACCGGGGGGCCAACGGACGATTTGAGTATGACCTGGTGAACGGCCAAATCATTGAGGGATATCTGTCCGGCCAGAGCTTTGCCCTGGCCTGGCAGCACAATCAGTTCAAACTATCCGACTTCAGAGTCACGGTAGTGGACAGTTCCGGCAGACTGGGGTTTTCGGGGCGCATTGGGCAAACCGATTTTTCCTTCATTCAGGCACCGCTGATAGCCGAGGGAAGACTACAATCGACCGAGTTCACCTATATGCTTCCGCCGGCCGATACGGACGATGATGCCGGCAACGGGATCCCTCCCCGGCTGTCCGCTCAGACG
>CAZEMW010000252.1:0-210 GCA_964513105.1 uncultured Fibrobacterota bacterium | reverse complement strand
TACTTGACAGCTCACTGATCAGATACCGACTGACAAGCATTCAAACGCTGCAGGATGTTGTGGCGGGATTAACCGAACCGTCCGGATACACGTTCACAAACCCGATCAGCATCGATGCGCAGATACGAACCCGGGGAGACAAGAACCACCTCGACGCCGACATACTCGAAATGTCCTGGACCGGGGATGTAAACCTGCGCGGGACCTACC
>CAZEMW010000251.1:1483-5962 GCA_964513105.1 uncultured Fibrobacterota bacterium | reverse complement strand
GTGCAGGAGTAGTGTTGTTGTTCCTACACATTAACCATTCGCTGAAATACCTGCTGCAAAAAAGCTGCCCTTTTTGAAGACGAAAGCCGAACGCAAAGGGCTTTCTTGATTGTACCCGAGCCGGCGTTCGAAGTCAACAACTTCGTAGCCGGGGGTAACGATGCCGACCTTCGGTTCTGCAGTCTCTGGAGTATCATGGCTTCCATGTCCATGTCGGTGCCGGACTCCATACTACAATCTTGCGTGGTCACAAGCGGCAAATTGCATTGAAATCTCTTCTCATCGCAGATACTTTCCAAGGGCACTGTTCGGGCAAAAAAGGGAGATATCGACACTTTCCTCGCATTTTCGGAAAGAAGGCTTCCGGTATTTCCTCCAGATTCGGGTATAGTGGAAAAGCCGAAAATACCATTTTCCGGCCCGTTCTATACTTGCATCCGGAACTACCGAATGCGGGGGAAATCGAAGGACTCGGTACTGTTCTTCACAGCACGCCCGGCACAGGAGCGTCTCTATGGCAACAGGAAGCGGTCAAAAAACAAAGGAAACACAGGCTATTCGTAGGACACTGTTCTTACTTTCTGTTGTTCTGATTCACTTTGCGAGTTGGGCAACAAAGCCGGTTACCCTCTCGATTGTACCCCCGATGGATGCTTCCGCGGCAGACGACGAGAAAGAACAGTGGCACGGTGCGTTGGCCCGGGACCTGCTTCTTTTTCGCCTCGGAGCCCTGGACATTGTCACGATTCCCTGCCCTTCCGACCGCCATTCCGATCATCAGGCCGTCATGGACTCAGCACGCACCCGCGGAGCCGATTACGTGCTTCAGGCAAGCTACGAGATCAGAGAGTCCCGCGACTCTCACTGGTATATCGAACTGATTCCCACCGATCCACAACAAAAAATGCGTCCTCTGGAAACAACTTTTGGAGTTGACGAACTTCCCGGGGGCGTTGTTGAATGGACTCGATGGATTGCCCAACAGGTAGGAATCGAAGAGGACGACCGTTTATCCCGATTTTTTGAACTGCCTTCGTTTGTGTACTCTCCACGGGACGCCCGCCTCCTTGGCGACCTGGCACTTCGACGGCGTTCGAAATCACCACGAGACGCGCTGTCTCTTATTCCCGAATACCAGGCACGCGGGGATAAGGACGGGCGAAACCTGCTGGTGCAATTTGTTCTTGCGCGGATGCATTCCGATGCCGGTCTGTACGCGAAGGCCGCGGCATTTTACAAGGATTTACTTGCCGTAATGCCGAACTACCGGGGGTTTTACAACGAGATCTGCCGATGTTACCGTCTGAGTGCCCGATACGCCGAGGCGCTTCGTTTCGCGTCGGCTGCGGAAGCAAAGGGGTTGGCGTCTGAGGCACTGCTTATCGAAGGGGGCCTCTCTCTGGAAGCTTCGGGACGATGGAATAAAGCACACCGAACGTTTGGGAAAGTGCTGGAATCCAATCCTCACAATTTACCCGCGCTCCTGTTTTTCGCTCGAAGAAGCAACATACAGAATCGTCATAAGGAGGCATTGGAATACGCGCAGAAAGCCCTGGAGCGGCATACCTACAGCCACGAAGCCTGGCTTGAAAAGGGGCGAGCCTTGCTTGCTCTCGAAAAAATCGACGAAGCACGGGAGGCTCTGGAGAGTGCGACGGTACGGAATCCCGAAGACACCCGGATTGATTACGTTAAAGCGATGCTCTATGAAACTACAGGCGACTTTACGAAGGCCGCGCAACACTATGAACGTGTTCTCTCCGCCGATCCGAATGACTTCGCTTCACACATGAATCTTGCCGGTGCCTATAACAAAGCCGGGAACGAAGAGAAAGCGGTGGAAGCACTGGTGCGCGCCGAGCGTTTCTTTGCCGACAGCACGCTGCTTCAGAAAGAAATCGGTCTGCTCGCCTGGGAGATGGGAGATTCTGTGACCGCGCGACGGCACCTGGAACGATTTGTTGATGTTCGGGCCGATGATGTCGAAGCGCTGGTGGTTCTGGGAAACATCTACCTGGGGACTGGTGAACTTGACCAGGCTTTTGCAGCCTACAATCACGCCAAAGTCGTCGCTCGAGACAAAACTGAATGCCGTATCGGGCTTTCGCGGTTTTATTTACAGAAAGGCACTCCCGACGGCGCCGTTCCGCTTTTAAAAAAAGTGCTCGAAGAAAATGGGGACCACATCCAGGCCCGACGAATGCTTGGGGATTGCTGGTGGGAACTGCGACTGTTCGATCGTGCACTCCCGTGTTATGAGACCGTGCGCGAAAAAGGAACTATTGACGAACCACTGCAGGGGCGGTTTGCCGTTCTTCACTTCAAGATGAGTCCGACTGATACCGCCGTGGTCGAATACAAGCGTTTGGTCGACTTGAATCCGGCATCATACTCAGCTATGTACCGTCTTGCCATACTGGACCTCCGGGCCGGCAGAATTGCGAAAGCGGAAGAATGGTTGGAAGAAGCCGGTACACTTGGAAGAGCCGCACCAAAAGACCTGTACCTTCTGGGTCTGGAGTTCGAAGAAAACCGGAAGCCGGAACGGGCGATTGCGATGTACGAAGACTGTGTGCAGCAGAAGCCCTTTGATGTCGACGCGTTGTTTCGGCTTGCGGAGGTGCATGAAGGGCTCGGGAATCACGCACGTGCCGCGGGCGCATACATGGCACTTTTTGAGACGGCGGGAGACGGACACAAGGAGTCTCTTGCAAAAGCGGGGTTTTTGTATGAAGATGCCGGTCTGACTGAGAAGGCTCGAAGTGCCTATGCGATGTTTGTGGAACATGGTTACGCCAATCCTACGGTAAGAAGCAGACTTGCCGCCCTGGAGTATGAACGGGATCTATATGGTGCGGTTATCACGCTTCTTGAGAACGCGGGTGAAGAAACCATGACCGACCCTCATCTCTTTTACATTCTGGGGGACTCGTACTACCGAACCGCCCAATTCCGCTCGGCCGTGCCGCCGCTGGCCTCCAGCTCCCCTTTCATTTTGGCAAGGGCGCCCGTTCCCTGTTCGATCAGGGCGGCCATCCCCGGCCCGGCCCGTTGCCCGAACAACTTCAGGGCCTCGTCGGCGGTGATCCCGGCCTTTTCAAGCTGCTCCAGGACCGACGCGAAACCGACGAAATTGCCCTCCGCGTCCCGGATCTGGAGGCCCGCCCCGCCGATGCGCTCGGAGAGGTTGGCCATCATCTCGGCCTCCTGCTTCGTCGGGTTGAACAGGGCGTCCAGGACGCCCCGGAGGGATGTCCCGGCCATGCTGCCCTTGATGCCGGCGTTATGGAGGTTGGCCATTGCGGCCACCAGGTCCTCGAAATCGGTGCCGAGGCCCTTGGCTATGGGGCCGACATAGGAGAAGGCGGACCCCAGCTCCTCCAGCGTGCTGTTGGAGCTGGTAAACGCCTTGACCAGCACATCGTTCACGCCGGCCAAATCGGCGGCCGTCTTTCCGTATGCGGTCATGATATTGGTGGAGATGTCAGCCGCCCGGCCCAGGTCCGTGGCCCCGGCCGCCGCCAACTGGAGGACGGACGGCAGGGCGTCGATCTGCTGGCCGGCGTCGAACCCGGCCATGCCCATCAGCCGCAGGGCGTCGGCCGATTCGGACGCGGAAAACCGCGTGGTTTCGCCCATTTTCTGGGCGGTCTCGGTGAGCCGGGCCAGCTCCTCGTTGGTGGCGCCGGACACCGCGCCGGCCGCCCGCATGGTGTCGTCGAACTGGGCGAATTTCGAGGTGATCTGCTGCAACGCCGCCCCGGCCCCCAACGCCGCCAGCCCGTTGCGGATGTTGAGCACCGCCCCGGATACCCGGTCGGCGGTCTTTTGCATCCGCCCCAGGCTGGAATCCACCTTGCGGACGACGCCGGAGACGCCGTCTTTCAGGCTGATGAGGAGACCTATGGTGGTGTTTTGGGCCATTTATTTCAACTCAAAGTGTAGTATCTGTCGATTTTCTTTATCGTCGCATAAAACGGAATCTCATCGCCGTATCGATTCATCTGGTGTATCAACACATCCGACCCCGTAAACAGTACCCGACGATCACCGTTTTGGTTTTCAAACTGTAGCGTCAAGCATTTCCCGCTGTTGTTTTTCGTATATTTACTATTGGCAACACGATAGCCGATAATACAGATTTCTTGGTTCAAAATGCTATCGATCCGGACCTTATCGCCATCCAGGATGTTAGGTTCTTCCGCGAAATCACTGAACCGTTTGGCAGTCTCAGACGGCAATGCTCAACGCCTCCAGTTCTTCCATCGTGCTGCACCCGTCTATCTGTTCGGTCATCGCTTTTTCGGAATCGTAACACGCCTGAATGTGCGCCTGCACCGTGAGCGCCATTTCTATCGCCTCGGCGTTGGACAGCGGTACATATCCGTCAGGGGTTTTCCACCCCGACGGGTCGGGGCGCACGCCGTCTTTCGCGGCCACATAGGCCGCCACGATTTTGGACTGGCTTTCCCGGTCGGT
>CAZEMW010000251.1:0-1383 GCA_964513105.1 uncultured Fibrobacterota bacterium | reverse complement strand
GTATCCTATCATTTCATCACCTTATGCAACGGGTTTCGGATGTTTAGAATCCGTGCTGCGCGCCCGACTACGGATTTTAATTCGGCATCAATATGGGCACATCGCAGATGCAGACAATTCGCTGGCTTAAGCCAGCCATAATACGACATGACGCTGGATATGATCGATTTCGGCGGCATGCCATGCCCATTTTTTTTAATCTGCGCAATGCGTCGTTTAAAGCGCATAGCCGTTGATTTTCGGAGCAAAGTATAGTTCCGGAAAAACCGATAGCCCAAAAAATCGATGCCGCGCACATCGACCGGGAATACCTGCCAGTTCGATTTTAATTTGAGGTTGAGGTTTTCCCGCCAATACGCCTCCGTCTGCTTACGAAGCCGATGAAGATCCGTTTTGTCCGCGGCCAAAATAACGACATCGTCACAGTACCGATAATAATATCGGCGCCTTTGCGTCTCCTTAATCCAGTGATCGTATCCGGAAAGGTATATATTGCCAAAATACTGGCTCAAATAATTCCCGATGGGAACGCCGGGCGACCAGCTATCAATAATTTCATCGAGCAACGCCAGCAAACGGCGGTCTTTCAGTTTACGCCGGAGCACCGCTTTCAGAGCCGCATGGTCGATACTGGGATAAAACTGCGCCACATCCATTTTCAGGCAATAGGCGGTGGCCTCCCTATCTTCTGCCAGCGCGCGCCGGATCCGGTTTACACCATCATGAATCCCCCTGCCCTGGATGCAGGCATAGGTGTCGCGGATCATCATCCTGGTCCATACAGGCCCCAACACCTGGGCAATGCAATGGTGGACGATCCGGTCCGGGAAATAGGGCAGCTTGGCTATCTGTCGGGTCTTTCCGCTGCATTCCCGGACCATATGCGTATACGGGGAGGTGCGATACTCCCCGCTGACCAGCAGGTTCCGGAGCCGGCGGAAATAAAATCCAGGAGAAGCCTCCACCTTCCGGACCTCGCCGTAATGGCGCTTCCCCTTTCTCGCGTTGTAGTGCGCGATTTCGATGTTTTCCAGGCTGCACATCGTGTCGAAAACCTGTCCGATCCGTTTCATTCTGCTTATTTCGCCCCGGCGTCTTCAGTCGCCTTACCAACACCTTGGTGGGGCATGCTTTGTGTTTCGCCAAGTGGCGGGGAGAACGGCATTAACAGCATGGAAAATAAGCTGAGCTGCCTGCCGATATTCGAATTCGCATTCGACGACCTGTTATTCGAATTCGCGTTGAACGCGCCGGCATTCGACCTGTTATTCGCATTCCCACCCAACAGCACGACCTGCCGACATATGCCATCCCCCCAAAAACATCACGGGCGCGTCGCGCTAAAAGCAGAGCCGCCCGCCGAGAAGCGAAGTCGCATACGAC
>CAZEMW010000250.1:0-5994 GCA_964513105.1 uncultured Fibrobacterota bacterium | reverse complement strand
GAGCAGTATCTGACCATCGTTCCTTCCCACGGGGTGACGATTCTGCGAATTGGTGCGACTTCTCGACGAGAGTACTGGGATCATGAGAAATTCGTAGGAAGCATTCTTTCGGTTTTGAAAGAAAACGCTTGATCGTCACCGACGTTTTGCATGAAATCACCGGTAGATGGCTATAAGCTTAGACTTGCGGCCTTCCTTGTACTATTTTTCTCGAGAGGTATTTACGGGAAAGGGCGGTTTGGCTCACCACGGTGCACACAATTAACTCCGCCGGCCGGCAGTACGAAAGACCACGTTTCTCTCGATTTCCCGCACATGAGCATAATCTCGTGTCTGTCCGGAACCCCCCCGTTCATCGAGCGGAGTCGAGATGAACGAGGGGTTTCCGGACAGGCACTAATCTCAGTAAATCGACATGGCTCCCTCGGAAAGAAAAGGTATTGTGGGGAAAACGCTTTTGGACAAAGTATGGGACCTGCATCGGGTAGCAACGCTTCCGACCGGCCAGGACCAGTTATTTATAGGTATGCACCTCATCCACGAAGTGACGTCGCCGCAGGCGTTCTCGATGCTGAAGGAGCGGGGCCTCAAGGTTCGCTATCCGAATCGAACCTTTGCAACGGTTGACCATATTGTGCCGACCGATTCGGTATGCCGGCCGTTTAAGGACCCTCTCGCCGAAGAAATGCTTCAAGCGCTGGAGAGGAGCACCGATGAGCACGGCATAACCTTCTTCGGTCCTGAAAGCGGTCGTCAAGGCATCGTGCATACCATTGGCCCGGAGCTGGGCTTGACGCAGCCGGGGATGACTATCGCGTGCGGAGATTCTCATACATCGACTCACGGTGCGTTCGGGGCGATTGCGTTTGGGGTTGGAACGTCTCAAATCAGGGATATTCTTGCCGGCCAGACAATTGCCGTCACTAAACCCGCGATCCGCAAAATCAATATTCACGGAACCTTGGCGGACGGGGTGTATGCGAAAGATATCATTCTCGGCATAATTGCTCGGTTAGGGGTAAACGGCGGGGTCGGATATGCATATGAGTATGCCGGATCTACCATTCAGAAGTTGGACATGGAGGCGCGACTTTCGATCTGCAATATGTCCATCGAGGGTGGCGCTCGCTGCGGTTACATAAATCCCGACGAAGTAACGTTTTCGTACATGAAGGGGCGCCCCTATGCCCCCGGTGACGACAAGTGGGACCGGGCTTTGGCATATTGGCAGAGCATTGCATCCGATCCGGATGCCGTCTACGACGACGCGGTCGACTTTCCGGTTGACGGCCTTGCCCCCATGGTGAGTTGGGGAATTAACCCCGGACAAGCTGTTGGCGTAGATGAAATTATACCTCGGATTGAATCCCTTCCGGAAGAAAGAAAAGATGCGGCGAGAAAAGCGTTTGCCCATATGAAATTCGAGGAAGGGTCGCCGATTAAGGGGAAACGAATCGACGTCGCTTTTATAGGTTCATGCACCAACGGGCGGCTTTCGGATCTACGGACCGCCGCTCGAGTGCTCAAGGGGAAAAAAGTGGCTTCTCATGTATATGCATTAGTGGTCCCCGGTTCCGCGCAGGTGAAAAGAGAAGCCGAGAAAGAGGGACTGGATCGAATTTTTACCGAAGCGGGCTTTTCGTGGCGTAACCCGGGTTGTTCAATGTGCCTGGCGATGAATCCGGATCGGTTGTCTGAAGACCAGATCAGTGCCTCCTCCAGCAACAGAAATTTTATCGGCCGTCAGGGCTCACCCCGCGGTCGAACTCTGCTTATGAGTCCGGCCATGGTTGCCGCGGCAGCGGTGCGAGGTGAAGTAAGCGACGTCCGAGAAATGATGTGAAACAACGAGATCAGACATGAACAAAGAATCAAGAATTATTCAAGAAGTGCACGGCAAAGGCATTCCCATGCGAGGGAGCGATATCGATACGGACCGTATCATTCCGGCCAGATTCCTTCGCTCGGTAACTTTTGCCGGCCTGGGTGAATACGCGTTCTGCGACGAGCGGTTCGACCCGCACGGCAAGCCGTTGGCTCACCCGTTCAACGACAAACGTTTCAAGGGACACGATATTCTGATTGTTGAATCGAACTTTGGGTGCGGATCTTCGCGGGAACATGCTCCTCAGTCCCTGGCCCGCGCCGGCATCCGGGCTCTCATTGGAGAATCCTTTGCCGACATTTTTGCCGGAAACTGCACAATGATTGGAATCCCTACGGTTACCGCAGACCGGGAAATAATCGCAGAACTGCTGGAACTAATCGAAAAGATGCCGAACACACCGATCAAACTAGATCTTGAAAACCGGGAGATAATTGCCGGCGAAACGCGCTTTGTAGCCACGATTTCGGAGTCGGTTCGCAATTCGTTTCTTACCGGACACTGGGACACTGTGGCTCTTCTCCTGCACAACAGCGAGCTGATCGAAGAAACGGCTTCCGATCTTCCGTACCCCGATTATGAGTAAGTCCGAAACTAAGAAAAACCGCTCTCCCCATGAGCACGACTCGCTACCGAAGAAGTATGTCCTGATAGGATTTGCGTCAACCGGCAAAACGACCTGCGGGAAACTCCTTGCCGAACGGCTTTCGTACGCGTTTGTCGATCTTGACGAAGAGATTGTAAAGCGCTTCGAAGCCGACACCGGACGTCGGCTTACCTGCCGGGCCATTTATGCCGATCGGGGAGACGAGGGTTTCGGCAATCTGGAGCGACGTTCTCTTGAGGAGATTTACCGTTTGAGCCCGATGGTTCTCGCCACTGGAGGCGGAGCACCGTTGCGCCCGGCAAATCGGCAGATGCTTCATGAGGCGGGGAGTATTGTGTACTTGAAAGCGAAACCCGAGACAATAGCTCTCCGGATGTCTGCAAAGGGGGCACCGCTGTCCATGGGGGGAGCGTCGGATTTGGAAACAATCAGAGCACACTGTGAAATGCGTGATCGGATATACGCTTCCATGGCGGACTACGTTGTTGATAGTGACGGGCTTTCACCAGAGCAAATTGTGGAAAAAATATTAGGTCGCCCGACACCCGGCAGCTCCACCGGGGTCGGCGGGGAAAAGTGAGGGTAAACATGTCAAGCACGTTCGGTACGGTTTTCAAGGTGACAACTTTTGGGGAATCTCACTGCAAGGCGGTCGGGGCGATTGTCGACGGTTGTCCGTCCATGATGCCGCTGAGTGAGGAAGATATTCAGCATCAGCTTGACCGAAGACGGCCCGGGCAAAGTTCCTTGTCCACGCCCCGAAGTGAAAGCGATCGGGTCACCATTCTGTCGGGAGTTGAAAACGGCAAGACCCTGGGAACCCCCATCGCGCTTCATGTCCCCAATAAGGATCAGCGTCCGGGGGATTACCGGGAGATGTCACGAATCCCCCGCCCTTCGCATGCCGATTTCACCTATCAGATGAAATACGGGATCCGCGCCTCGAGTGGCGGAGGCAGATCGAGTGCACGAGAAACTATCGGCCGAGTTGCCGCCGGAGCCATTGCGGAGAAGATACTGGGTTCGCTATTTGGCATTGAGATAGTTGCCTGGGTACAGAGTGTCGGCGAAATCGATGCCGGTGCTTTGGATGCCGATACACTGTCGCGTATGCAGGTAGACAGAACTCCTGTTCGATGTCCGAATGTGGAAGCCGGCGAGAAAATGACACGTCTTATTGAGAAACTTCGTGACGAATCGGATTCAATTGGGGGCGTGGTTTCCTGTGTATGCCGGAATGTTCCTGCCGGGTGGGGAGAGCCGGTGTTTGAGAAACTGGAAGCAAAACTCGCCCAGGCTATGCTTTCGCTTCCGGCCACAAAGGGCTTTGAGATTGGTTCGGGATTCCGGGGCGCAGCGATGCGGGGCTCTGAGCACAATGATCCGTTTGTGGAAAAAGAGGGCCGTCTGGGCACACGCACCAATAACAGTGGAGGGGTCCAGGGAGGGATAACGAACGGAGAAAACATTCTCTTCCGGGTTGCCTTTAAACCGGCTGCAACAATCGGAAAAGAACAGCAGACCGCCGATTTCGACGGATCACCGACGAGTCTGGCGGCATCGGGGCGGCATGATCCATGTGTCGTACCGCGGGCAATACCAATTGTCGAGAGTATGACCGCACTCGTTCTTGCCGATGCGGCCCTTCGGCAGATGAGCCGCGGATTTTGCTTTTCGTAAAACATAACAGTAAAGGTATAGAAGCAGTATGGGAAACTCGATCAACGGAGCGCAGGCTCTTGTTCAGGCTCTGCAGGCCGAAAATGCGCAACACATATTCGGCTATCCGGGAGGCGCAAACATTCCCGTTTTTGACGCGCTGTTTGATTCACCCCTTGAATTAATCCTGACGCGACATGAACAGGGCGCAACCCACATGGCCGACGGGTACGCACGGGCCTCGGGGAAAGCGGGGGTTGTACTCGTGACCTCCGGCCCCGGAGCGACGAACACCATTACCGGTTTGCTCACCGCTCATATGGACTCGGTGCCTCTGGTAGCGATTTGCGGGCAGGTGACGACATCACATCTTGGCCTCGAAGCTTTTCAGGAAGCAGACGTTTCCGGGATTTCTTTCCCTGTGGTAAAGCATTCGTATCTGATTAAGGACGTACATGAGATTCCGCGCGTCGTAAAAGAGGCCTTTCACCTGGCACAAACAGGACGTCCCGGGCCGGTGCTGATCGATTTTCCGAAAGACATCGCGGCGAAGCAGTTCACTCCCGAAAAGGAACCGTCACTCGACCTTCCGGGATACCGCCTGCAGAATGAATTTGATCATGAAGAGTGCGACCGAATAGCTCGCGCTTTGAGCAAGGCAAAACGACCGGTGATACTCGCGGGACATGGTGCCCTGCAGTCCGGAGCCGAGGCACAGGTACTTGCACTGGCCGAGCGTTTGAACGCGCCGGTTACCACCACGCTGTTGGGGAAAGGGGCTATTCCCGAAACTCATCCGCTGAGTCTGGGCATGCTGGGAATGCACGGAACGGCATATGCCAATCTGGCGGTACAGAACTGCGACTGTATTCTTTCGATCGGATCTCGCTGGGACGACAGAATTATTGGTGAGCCGAAGTCCTTCTGCAAAGACGCGATCAGGATGCATATCGATATCGATCCGGCCGAGCACAATAAGATGCTTCGGGTACACCATTTTGCCGAAGGCGACGCGAGGCCCATTCTGGGGTATATCATACCATACGTCACGCCCTCGGACACTTCCGAGTGGCACAAGCAGATTGCCCAATGGAGAAAGCGTCATCCCCTGCAAACCGAAGGCGACGGACTACGCGCTCCGAAACTGCTGCATGAGCTCAACGATATGGTTGCGGGTGATGCAGTATACGTCACTGATGTCGGACAGCACCAGATGTGGGCCGCACAATTCCTTCAGGTGACAAAAGCGAATCATTTCCTGTCTTCGGGTGGTGCGGGAACCATGGGGTTTGGCCTTCCCGCGGCAATTGGGGCACAGATGAGCCGGCCGGACGAGCTCGTGATTGCGGTAGTCGGCGACGGAGGGTTTCAGATGACACTTCCGGAGTTATCCACCGCGGTAAACCAGAAACTGCCGATAAAGATTCTGATTATCGACAACCGTTTTCTCGGTATGGTTCGACAGTGGCAAGACCTATTCTATGAGAATCGAACGATCGGCGTTGACCTGACAGGAAACCCCGACTTTACCACCATTGCTCAGGCATACGGAATGCCCGGATTTAGGATCGAATCCGTTGAGCAGATACGACCGGTTCTGCAGGAGGCACTGAGGTATTCGGACGGCCCGTGTATTATTCATGCCGAAGTAGAAAAAGAACTGAATGTTTTCCCCATGATTCCCGCGGGAAAGAGCTATAGCGAAATGATACCGGAACAACCGAAGCGCACGAACGGCAAAAAGGATCAGAAATCAAAATGACACGAACTCAGGAAAAACATACGATAAGCTTACTGGTGAACAACCGTCCCGGTGTTCTGATTCGAATTGCGCTGGTGTTTT